>JAXJVC010000140.1:0-3407 GCA_036308745.1 Oscillospiraceae bacterium
CACCGCAGATATTCCGATAAAAACTGATATTGCTGGATCAGGGCTGAGCGGTATTCCCGCTGCCGGTCCCGGTCGGCTTTCATGCTGCGAAGCTGGTCCTGCCCCCGTCGCAGTTCTCCCAGCACACGGCCGGTTTTGCGGCATTCAAAATCCAGAGGATTGCGGAATACCTCCGCCGTCAGCCGTTCCCGGTCCAGACAAGCACTACGGGCCGAGCAGCCGGCGCAGGCACGGTCCCGGACCTTCTGAATCAGCGCCCCCTCGTCAATGGGGGGCGGCGAGGTCTCCAGCAGGGTCTGCTGGATCTCCGACAGCACCCCGGCCGCCAGCTCCAGCCGCACCTGGACCACCCCGGTCTCTCCCCGGCGCTGGGCGATCTCCGGCCGCAGGGGCATCAGACTTCCCAAGGCACCTCCCAGCAGCAGCCCCGGCAGGGGGGTCATATCCCAGATACCGCAGGCTGCCATCACCCCCACGCAGGCTATCCCCGGGACGATGTACTTTGCCCATTTGGTGCCGTAGGGCAGCATCCGAAGAAAATATCCGATGCACAGCACCGCCGTCATGGGCACTTTCGTCACCTGGGCCAGATCCAGCCCCAGTCCTGCCAGGGCTGCCCCGGGGAAGGCACCGGACACCGCCATTAGCCCTCCGAGGATGTATCCAAACCCCAGCCAGGACACCGGGGCTACCTGGGCCAGGGCCAGCGCGGCAACACCTCCTGCGATCCAGTCCAGAATGGCGTCCCGCCGTTGCAATACCTGAGAAAACAGCAGGGCGGCGGCCGGGGCCAGGACGATCCGCAGAAAATAGACCCGCACCGGCGTATCGTCCCGCCATCCCAATTGAAAAAACAGCCCGGTGACCGCTACCATCAAGGCAGACAGGGCAGGCAGGAGCAACGGCTGCTCCTTGATCTCCTCCCGCTTTCCCAAAAGCAGGGCCATTAAACAGGCCGTCATGGACCAGACCATTCCCTGGACCCCGGCCTGTCCCCAGAAAACACCGTACCCTATCAGGCTTCCCAGTCCCATAACCAGCGCCCGCCAGCCTGTCCCCGCGCAGACCAGCCCCATTGCCAGAGGCTGGCAGAAATTGCTGAGACTGGCGGCACTGAGCAAAAAACCGCTGCCGCCGTAACCCAATACCTGCCCGGCGGTCTGCACTCTGGGTTCCAGCGCCCACCGCTGAAGCTGCCGCCGCCCCTGCCGCAGATAGGTTTCCATGGATGCCATCATTTGTACCACTGCCTTTCCTTTGTGATAGCATGATCCTACCACGCCGGAGAAAATAAAGCTGTCGGAAAGACAATGGCGCGAAAGTTTCTTGCATCAAAGAGCATGGGGGTGTATAATACGGAATAGAATGATTGGTTTGTACGGAAAGGGGACGGCTATGGGCAGAGAATTTGAACTGAAATACCGAGTAAATACTGGGATTATCCCCAATATCCGGGAGAAATTCGGAACATTTGAGAGCATCTCCATGGAGACGGCCTATTATGATACCCCCGGTGGGGATTTGGGCCGCCTGCGCTGGACCCTGCGGCGGCGGATGGAGAATGGAAGGTCCGTCTGCACCCTGAAGACCCCCCTGCCCGACGGCAGCCGGGGAGAATGGGAGCTGGAATGCGGGGCCATTGAAGATGCGGTGCCTGCGTTATGTAAACTCGGCGCTCCGGCGGAGCTGGAGGTTTTGGCCCGGAAGGGGCTGGTCCCCTCCTGTGCCGCCCGGTTTACCCGGCTGGCGGCGGCGCTGGAGATTTCCGATGCTACCGTGGAGCTGGCCCTGGATCAGGGCTGGCTGCTGGGCGGCGGAAAGGAGCTTCCCTTCGCGGAAGTGGAAGTGGAACTGAAATCCGGCCGGGAAGAAGCTGCAACCGCCTTTGCGGAGGCCCTTGCCGCGGAATTTGCCCTGATCCCCGAGCCGAAAAGCAAGGTCCAGCGGGCGCTGGAACTGGCGAATCAAACATGATTTGATAGAGAACCGGTAAGGCGGCTTGCCCTCAAGCCGCCCTGCAATACAATTGTTACAGGAGATACATAACATGGCCAACCTTGAAAAGCTGTTTTCCAAATACGACCGTCTGGTGCTGTTTGACACCGAGACTACCGGCCTGCTCTACAGCCGGGACGAGATCATTGAATTTGCCGCCGTGGTGGTGGAGCGGGTGGATGGCGCGCCCAAGGTCGTTCAGGAATACGACGAGCTGGTGGCCCTATCCCCCGGGGGCTTTGTGCCGCCCAAAATCCAGGAGCTGACGGGTATCTCTACCCAGGACCTGCGGGAAAAGGGTCTGCCCAAGACCCGGATCTGCCGGGACATCGGAGAAATGATCCGGGGCAATACCCTGCTGCTGGCCTACAATGCCCACTTTGACCTGAGCTTCCTCTTTTATATGCTCCTGCGGGACGGCGACCCGGCGATCCTCAAGGGCAAGGACAAGCTGGACCTGCTGACGGTCTACCGGGACCGCCACAGCTTTCCCCACAAGCTGTGCAGCGCCATCGAGCAGTACGGTCTCTCCGGCAAGGTGGTCAATTCTCACCGGGCGGTGGATGATGTGATCGCCACCGTGGCTGTTATGGAGGAAATGGAGAAGGAAAAGGACGATCTGGAGCGTTATGTCAACCTCTTCGGCTATAATCCCAAGTACGGCATCGAGGGCAAGCCCATCGGTTCCGTTACCTACAAGCCCCAGCCCTATAATCCCAGAAAACCGCTGTACGAACTATGATCCTGTAGGGGAGGGTCTTGACCCTCCCGGCGATGCAACGCATCGCAACGTCCGAAGGACGTTTCTTTCCATTTTGTTGCCCTTCGGGCAACGGCATCCCTTGGGATGCCCGGGAGGGTCAAGACCCTCCCCTACAAATCTATTTTGGGGGTACATGCTATGCTCAACCAAACCGCCTATGCCCTCGGGGCCAACCGGTCCTGCATCCGGGACCTGTTTGAATACGGAAAGGCCCGGGCAGCCGTTGTGGGCGCTGAAAATGTATATGATTATTCCATCGGCAATCCTTCCATCCCCGCTCCTGCTCTGGTGGAGGAGACCATCCGGCAGGTGCTTTCTGATACGGACTCCCTGCTGGTCCACGGCTATACTTCCGCGACCGGCGACCTGGCCACCCGGAAGGCCATTTCCGATGACCTGAATGCCCGGTACGGTTGTGAGACTGCCCCGGAGGATTTCTTCATCGGCAGCGGCGCGGCTCCTGAGCTGGTGGCGGTGTTCCGGGCGCTGGCAGTGGAACAGGGCGAAATCCTGGCAGTAGCACCCTATTTCCCGGAGTATAAGCCCTTCGCGGAGAATGCGGGGCTTACCTTCAAAGTGGTCCCTCCCGACGTACCGGACTTCCAGATCGATTTGAAAGCGGTGGAGGCCATGGTAACGGAGCACACCC
>JAXJVC010000141.1:0-1861 GCA_036308745.1 Oscillospiraceae bacterium
CATAGATAAATCGTTGTATGGTGTCTCAAAAACGCAGTCTTGTCCCTATGTGACAATTCGTTCATAGATTATAATAATCACATTGAAGTGGTCTGCCACGGCCGCACTACAAGGAGGAAGAAATATGGCAAAAAAATCCGTCCAGCTGGACGAAAACGGCTACCGTAAGTTTGGCATTCTCGACTCTGTCGCCTATGCCGCCGGTGACTTTGGCTGCTGCCTGTCCTTCGGTCTGAAGAGCACTATGGCTCTGTTCTGGACCCAGGTCATGGGCATGAGCGCATGGTACTCCCTGCTGCTGATTATTGTGCAGGTTTGGGACGCGATCAACGACCCCCTGATCGGCTCTCTGATCGACGCTGACAGACACAAGTACAAGAGAAACAAATTCCTGCAGTACATTTGGTTTGGTTCCATCGGCCTGGTCGTCGGCGGTGCCTGCTGCTTCCTGCCCTTCCCCAACGCTCCTGTCTGGGCTAAGTTCATCCTGTTCATCGCCGGCTACGTCATTTGGGACGCTTTCTACACCGTCGCCAACGTTCCCTATGGCTCCCTGCTGTCCCTGATCTCCACTGACCCCGCTGACCGCGCTTCCCTGTCCGCATGGCGCTCCGTCGGCTCCATGATCGGCAACATGGTCCCCATGGTCGTCCTGCCCTTCATCATGTACAACGCTGACGGCAGTCTGAACGGCTACAAGGTCTTCCTGGCCGCTCTCATCATGGGCGCTCTGGCCTTCGTCGTCTTCCAGTTCATGATCAAGAACACTGTTGTCCGTGTCAACACCGACGTCGAGCTGAACGAGGATCAGCCCAAGTTCAACGTCATCAAGGCTATGGGCAACTTCCTGAAGAACCGTCCCGCTGTCGGCGCAACTCTGGCCGCCATGGGTATGTTCATCGGTATGCAGGGTGCTACCACCGCTGTTACCGTTACCTTCCAGATCTACTTCAAGAATCCTCAGATCTCCGGTATCGTTTCTCTGTTCTCCATGCTGCCCATCGTGATCTTCACTCCCCTGGCCCGTAAGCTGGTCACAAAGTTCGGCAAGAAGGAGCTGTCCGTTGTCGGTTCCCTCTGCTATATCCTGGGCACCGCTGTCCTGTTCCTGGCTCCTCTGGGCATTATCAAGGTCAGTGAAGGCAACACCGGCGTGGACCTGATCGTTTACATCGTCGCTCAGCTGATCATGGCTCTGGGCACCGGTATCTACTCCACCGTTTCCTGGGCTATGATGGGCGATGCCATCGACTACAACGAGTGGAAGTTCGGCACCCGTGATGAGGGCGTTGTCTACTCCCTGCACTCCTTCTTCCGTAAGCTGGCACAGGGTGTCGGCCCCGCTGTTGCTGTCGCCATCATGGCTGGCATGGGCTATGTCAACAACTCCAACCCCGATGCCAACGGTGTCTTCCAGTCCATCGATGTCACCTTGCTGTCCTGGGACTTCGCAGTTGAACTGCGTACCCTGGTCGCTGTCCTGTTCCTGGTCGGCGGTCTGACCATGTTCGTTGGCCTGGGTCTGGTTTACAACCTGGACAAGAAGACTCTGACAAAGATGAACACTGAGCTGGCTGCCCGCAAGGCAAAGTAATCTCCCTGTTTCTCCCCTCCGGCCCTGCCGGAGGGGATTTTTTTGCAATAAAACAGCCGGAAAACGTGTTTCCGGCCGTTCTTGTATGTAGGGGATGGGGCTCCCATCCCGGCGATGCGAGGCATCGCGTTTTCCGCTTCATTTAAGTCCATTTCCCCGCAGCTCGATGATCTGGTCACGAAGCACGGCGGCGTACTCGTACTCCATCATCCGGGCTGCTTCCTTCATCTGCTTCTCCAGACGAGCGATCTCCTTTTCCTTCTCCGC
>JAXJVC010000142.1:0-5872 GCA_036308745.1 Oscillospiraceae bacterium
CTTCATATGCGGCAGCTCCTTTCGTTTCACCGGTATTCCGGTGTATTTATATTATACCACGATTGTTCTATTCTGACAAGTGCCTATCTCATTTCCTTTTCATTTTTATGTATTATGCACAGCTTTCAGCTTATTGAATAATTCATTAGACTGCTGTTTTCATTTTTTCAAATTTTTTGTCGAAAAATGTCACCTTTTGACGTTTTCCATACATATAGATTTATCGTTGTATTATTGGAATGTATTGGGAGGTATATGAAATGTCTATCAGTGAAGCCCTTCGGCATCGAATTCTGCAGCTTTGTGTGGAGCATAACCTGACTATCGGTGGACTATGCACCCAGTGTGGTATCGCACCCTCAACGCTGAATAACCTGATCGGCGGACGGAATCGTTCTGTAAACGCGATCACCCTAGCCCGGATCTGCGAAGGGCTGGAAATACCGCTTTCCCAATTCTTCGATTCCGACCTGTTTTCCGCACTGGATCTTGAATGAAACACCTATTGCGGATATTTCACCTTTTCCTCCTGATGACCTTTCAAAACATCGTCCGCATGCTTCGCCGCTTTGCAAACCATACGCACAGTTCCTTTTGCAGGACGGTGAAGGATGCTGAGCCTTTCTTCGATTCCGCGCTCTTCCGTTCTCTGGATGTGGATATCTATTGACCGCTTTGGATTGCATCTGTAACAATCGCATTTTTTGTAAACTTCAACCGCCAGCTCATGGTAGAGCCGGGGTAATGATCATGTCACGAACAACTCCATAGTTCCCTGTCAAAGGATCCCTGAAAAGCGGAATCCGGGGTGGACGGAAGGTCCAGACCGCAAAGATGCCACCAATCAGAAGCAACAGGAGAACCGCAGTCCAAGCCGGAATCCGGCAATATGCCTTTCGTTGAAACAACCGCACCTCCACCCAAAATACCACCCCTGCCACCAGAAAGTAAATCGCAATATTGAACCAGTCTATATTTTTTCCAAATACACCTTTATAGGTATAATACAGTATCGGGATCAACATCAAACCAAGGAGTATTCCCATAAGCTTGATACACCAGAACTTTCCCTCAGGCTTTTCCATTGCGGCATATTCGATCCACGCAAACGCAAGCATCGGAAAATACAGCAGCTTCATATGCTCCCAAACGGACTCATTAATTGCCGAAAACGGCGCGACCAGCAGACTCTCTCCGCTGATATCATACAGAAAATGCAGCAGTGTTCCCATAATGGATGTAAAAACAAATCCCGCCATCTGCCACTGCGAATAAGATTGCTCCATAGTACCCTCCTGCCGTGTTTTAGATACCACAGGATATGAATCACAAAAACGAAATATATCCCAAAATCATATACTCCACATCCCGAATCGCCACTCTGTTTTCTATACATATCCACACGTTTTTTCGAAACTGATTATGTAATTGACAGTCCATTTCCCTCTTTGTATAATATGGATATCTTAGTTATACGGAGGATTCCTATGATCGCAAAGACATCCAATCAGATAACACAGCGTATCACCTGCTTTTTGTCCATCGTATTTGGTGTGTATTTCATTCCCTGGCTCATCGGCATGCTATTTCCCGCCGTCAGCGAAACAGTCTTCGCCATTCTGCGCTTTCCCGGCGTATTTATGGCTACCCCGGCCTTGGCAGTTTTCTTGACCAGAAAGATTACCAAAGACACCGCCCCCCTTCCTTTCAGCACAAAGGTACGCAAAAACAAAAAGGCGCTGGCATTTTCCGCACTTCTCCCTGCGTGCGCCATTTTCCTGGGAGCTATCCTGTTTTATCTGATCTTCCCTGACGATTTGGACTACACAGGCCGTTTTATCAGTGAAAACTTCGCCCAATACGGCGCACCCACAGAAATCCAGTTCACCATACGTTCCATGCTGGTCATGGGCCTGATTGCCCTGGCGATTTCGGCGGTAGCTGTCCCCATCTGGTTCATCGCACTGGGTGAGGATATCGGCTGGCAGGGTTACCTCCTGCCTCTGCTGTGCAAAAAGCTGCCCATGAGACCCGCTGTGCTGATTACCGGAACCCTTTGGGGCCTGGGTCACGCTCCCCTGATCTACTGGGGTTTCAACTACGGCTCTGCCTATCCCGGAGCCCCCTGGGGCGGTATCGCCATGATGGTGCTTGTGTGCATGGTCATGGGCATCTGGATGTCCTACATCACCCTGAAAAGCCGGAACTGTATGTATGCCGCAGTCATCCACGGCGCAGTCGACATCATCGGCGAAGTCCCTATCTGGCTGTCCCTGTCCACCCAGAGTACGCTCCTGGGTCCCAATCCCTCCGGCATTATTGGCATGAGCTTCCTGATCCTTGGCGCGGCGATTCTTCTGTTCCGCCTGCCGAAAGAAGTCCAATTCTGATTTTTCTACACTAAAAAGAGTTCCGATTCTCCCCGCTTCTTTGATCGTCCCATAACGCATTTGACCCGCAGATGGCTTGCGTCCATCTGCGGGTCTTGTATTTGATCAAAGATCCAGCGTGTCCTCCGCCAGTTCCTTCACAACAGCGTCCAGTTTGGCATTCACCATATCAAAGTCGGTGACCGCATCCATGACTTGGCTGTAAGCCCGAAACTTACCTGCGGTCTGAAGCTGGTCCGCCAACTCTGCCAGTTCCTGGGCGTGGGCATCGTTGTGGTTCACCATGAACTTCATCAGTGCCAGCAGTTCTTCCATAGGCGTGCCCTCTCCCCCATGACTGTGGTCATGGTCGTGACCATAGGAATGGGAATGAACAACGTCTCCATGAGAATGGGCCATAGGATCCCGCTTTACGCCGCTGACCTGATACATCCGTCTGTTGGAAATCATGACCTCCACCTCAAAGTGGGGATCGAACAGTTTTTTCAGACTGTCCGCCGCCATCAGACCATTGGATACCTTACTGGCCGGACCGTTATGGTGGTTGTCAATGGTCTCCCGGCTGGCACCGTGGGCAATGGTCAGCCGTCCCTCATCTTTCAGCAGTCCTGAAAGGATCTTGATTAGCCGCCGGGGATCAGGAAAATGAGGAAATGCGTTATATACCACGATTACGTCGAATTTTCGGCCAAACACCGTTTCCTCTACATCACCGCAGACCACCCGGACTCTCGGCTCTTTCTCATATTTTCCCGCAGCAATCTTTGCCATTTCAGGAGAAATATCAATACCCGTTACGGATGCCACGCCCCTGTGCAGATAGTATGGGAACATGACGCCGGTACCACAGGCAACGTCCAGAACGTCCATCCCCTCCCCAACTTCTACGTTGTCCAGGATCTTTTCAATTATTGAATCGTTCTTGATCATCTCCGCGTCCCAGGTGGGAGCGCAGCGATCAAAGAACGCAATCACATCACTTTTCTGCATAGTGCGTTTCCTCCGCATTTTTCTAATCAGAATACCATATGTCTGCAAATTATGCAAGCAATTGCCATTTATTCGAAAAAACGTTTTTGTATCGATCTTACCTAGGATCTTCCTGATACAGAGGCTTGATGTTCTTGATGGCCGCGGCATCCATGATGATGTCCATCTCCTCGCCCGGAGCCGCAAAGGTCTCCTTCTCGATGGGCTGAACACCCTTGGTGCCGGTACCGGTCAGCACATTGCGCACATTGGCAACTTCAAAAGAAACGTAGTTTTCCCCAGTCATCAGGTGGTCCGTGGTACCCTAGTTGCCCGGGCCACAGACATAAACCCCAGGTCTGCCCTCTCCGTCGAACTGTGATGTTCTGGCAGTGATCTCCCCTGCTTCCACCAGTTCCTCCGCCCGTTCACCGCCGGACAGTTCGTTTGCATTCCGTTGGGCAAAGTTCTCCAAAACCATGTCCTTCACGATTTTTTCCACCACATGGTAATCCTCCCGGCTGGCCTTCAGGTCGAAATAAGACACCCGGCCATAAGGATGGAATCAAAACGCTTAGCGCGCCAAAATGAATGTCCTGAGGAACATAGGCGATCCGTCTTTCCCGCTCCCGCCGGGGCATTTTCAGCAGATTTTCCCCATTAAATCGAATAGAACCATCAGCAGGGGTATTGATGCCCAGGATGTTCTTAAACAGGGTCGTCCCCTGCTTCAGCTCCAGGCTGGCACCCCGAAGCACAGGGGCAGACACAGGAATGGTAAACCGGTGGTCCTGTCCCAGGAGTTTCTTGGTCACATGAGGGACAGATAATGCCCACAAATCCAATGACGCCCAAAAAGGACACACATGCCGCCGTAATAACGGAAGCGACCAGCATGGAAACGAACCGCAGTCCTTCCACATTGATTCCCATGGTCTTGGCCGTTCCTTCACCGCTGAGGAGAACATTGAACTTCCAGGACATCAGCATAAAGAGAACCATGCCCGTCAAAACCACAAATTGGGAGAAAAGGAGCGGAGGGAACAAACAGCAAAATGGACAGGGCTGAAAACAGGAACACCATCAAGCTTGTGTCATAGGGGTTTGCCCCTGCGTCAAAGCTGCTGATATTGTTGCCCGTAAACAAAAAACTCCGGCAAAGGCGATGCCATGGAATTATTCAATATCGTCTGCATGATCAGACCGGAAACCGCCAGGCCTGCGCCGGCAATGACAGCCGCCAGCACCCGGGGCACCCTGATCTTCCAGATGATCCGGCTCTGGGCGTCTGTCCCCCTCCTGTCAGAGCATCCACTGCCTCTCCAAAGGACATATGGAAGGAACCAACAAACAGGCATCCGATCCCCAGTACCACCACAGCAAGGACAATGGACAGGACTACCACACAGTTTCTGCGGTTCTTTCTCTCAAGGATCTTCAAGCTCTCCATAAATCCTTCGCATACTCCATCTACCATAATACGTTTATCGATATTATACCGTAGAAATGGATTTCACAGAAGCCCCCGTGGGGGATGCCTAATCTCAAAAAACCTGATTGTTTCGTAGCCATGCTTTGGAAAGAAACCCAATTATGATTCTTCTACACAAAAAATAACGCTGTCATTCCGAGTCAGTGAGGTAGGTCACCGGTTCGCAATGACAGCATTTTTTTCAAGCGTTTTGATAATTATTCCAGGTTCTTGATCGCTTCCATGACCTGGGCCAGAGCGTCGGTATTGACAGTCTCCATCATGCCATTGTCATAAGCCTCTGCCACAGCTGGATCGATGGGCAGACGGGCCAGGATAGGCAGCTGGAACTTTTCAGCCACCTCATCCAAGTGGGACTTGCCGAAGACGCTGATCTTCTTGCCGCAGTCAGGGCACTGGAGATAGGAATAGTTCTCCACGAAGCCCAGCACAGGAATATGCATCATGTTTGCCATCTTCACTGCCTTGGCAACGATCATAGACACCAGATCCTGAGGGCTGGTGACGATGACGATACCGTCCACAGGCAGGCTCTGGAACACCGTCAGAGGCACGTCGCCGGTTCCGGGAGGCATATCCACGAACATATAGTCCACGTCTTCCCAGATCACATCGGTCCAGAACTGCTTGACAGCGCCCGCAATGACGGGACCACGCCAGACGACGGGGTCTGCGGGGTTATCCAGCAGCAGATTGATGGACATGACCTGAATGCCGCTGCGGGTCAGCGCGGGATACAAGCCGTCCTCATTGGCGCCCTGACACTCGTTAACACCGAAGGCAGTGGGCGCGGAAGGGCCGGTGATATCGGCGTCCAGAACACCCACCCGCTTGCCCTGCCGAGCCATAGCCACAGCCAGCATGGAAGTAACGGTGGACTTACCAACGCCACCCTTGCCGGAGACAACGGCAATGACCTTCTTAACAGAAGAACGGGGATTCAGTTTCGCCAGCAGGCTTTCCGCCTTGCGATCGCCGCAATCGGAAGAACCGCAGCTGGAACAATTACCACTACAAGAAC
>JAXJVC010000143.1:0-1658 GCA_036308745.1 Oscillospiraceae bacterium
AGTAAAAAAGCAGCCTGGATATATTCCCTCAGAAGCCTATAACGCGCTACCGGAACCTCAGTGGGAACAGCCGATTCCCTTTACACAGCATGCCCTTCCTCCCTTTCCCGTGGATGCTTTTCCTTCTGCCATCCGGGATTATGTCCTGGCAGTGGCGGAAACCACCCAAACCAAGGTAGATATGAGTGCCACGGCGGCATTGGCTGTTCTGGCGCTCTGCCAGCAGGGTAAATTCCGGATCAAGGGCAAAGATGACTGGATCGAGCCGCTGAATCTGTTCGCCGTCATTGTGGCGGAGCCTTCCGAGCGAAAATCCGCCGTCATCAATTTCATGACCCAACCGGTCAGCCGGTACGAAGCGGAATACAACAAGCAGCACGCTGCCGCCATAGAACGGAGCCGGATGGAAAAGCGGATTCTGGAAAAGCAACAGCGCAATCTGGAAGACCTGGTTCTCAAGGGAAAGGCTCAAATGGAGGACCTACAGGACATTTCGCTTCAGCTGGCTGGATTCCGGGAAAAGATGCCCATGCGGCTATATGTGGATGATGTAACCACAGAAAAGCTGACTTCCGTTCTGGCTGAGAACAACGGAACGGCAGCAGTCGTATCCGCCGAGGGTGGCATTTTTGATATGCTTGCCGGTATTTATACCAAGAATGTGAATATTGATGTGTTCCTCAAAGGCCACAGCGGCGATGACATTCGTGTTGACCGTGTGGGAAGAAACAGTGAAAGCATCATGGATCCTGCACTGACGGTTCTGCTGGCTGTGCAGCCCAGCGTGCTGTCCGGCATGATGCGGAACGGCGTTTTCCGGGGCAGAGGCCTGACCGCCCGTTTTATGTACTGTATGCCCCAGTCCATTGTGGGTGAACGGAAATACCGTACCAAGCCGATCCCGGCGGAGGTATCCCGGAGCTATGAAGTCGTGATCCGGAATCTGCTGGAAGACGAGATTCCAAAGACACCGAAGCTGATCAACCTCTCCCCGGAAGCGGACAAACTGCTGGAATCCTTTGCCTGTGAGGTGGAGTCCAAAATGAAAACAGAATATGCGGATATCCCGGACTGGACCGGTAAGCTGGTAGGTGCGGTGCTGCGGATCTCCGGACTGCTGTGCCGGGCCGCCAATTCCCATTGTTCTGACTTTCTGGATCTTTCCGACTCCATGGTTGTGGACGAAGAAACCATGGCCGGTGCCATTGCCATTGGCAGATACTTTACGGAGCATTCCCGTGCCGCCTACTCCCTCATGGGAGCGGATGACCTGGTGAAGCAGAGTCAGTACGCACTGGACGGCATCGTAAAAAACGGTCTGCTGGAATTCACCCGCCGGGACATCATGCGGATCTGCCGCAGCTTCAAGACTGCGGACGCTGTCCAGCCGGTGCTGAATCATCTGGCGGATCTGGGCTATATCGCATTGAAGGAATCCGGCAACGCACCCACCAAAGGCAGACCCACGAACCAAAGTTATCTCGTCAACCCGCTGTTATATTCTCAGGCAGCATAACATCACAGACTTTTGTCCTTTTTGTCCGCTGTCCCAAAGGAAGAAATGTGCAATAGCATCCGGCTATTGTCAGGAATATCTGTAAGAATATATATCGTTAAATTACTGCTGTTCTTACAGATACCCCATGATGGAGTAGTCC
>JAXJVC010000144.1:0-1637 GCA_036308745.1 Oscillospiraceae bacterium
CTGAGCAGGCTGTCCCTGAGATATGAAAGTCGAATGTAGCGCTTGACCGTGGTACCGCTGTCGCCGGCGGCTTCCCCGACAGCATCTGCCGTATTCTTTTTCCCCCGTGCGCCCTGGTGCTTTAAGGCGTCATATTTCATCCGGTATGCCCTGGCCTTTTCACTGGGGAGGATATCTTCCCGCTGGATGTTGGAATCCACCATGACGACGACCGCTTCATCATCTGAATAGTCGCGGACAAACATGGGCATTTCCGTAAGCCCTGCCAGTTCGCAGGCACGCCTGCGGCGGTGGCCGGAGATGATCTCATAACCGCCTCCGCTGTCCTGAGGACGCTTACGGGCAATACCGGGGACGAGGACGCCGTACTTTTTAATGCTCTCCACGGTTTCCTGCATTTTTTCATCGTCCAAAACCCGGAACGGATGGCCTGCGAACTCATAGAGTTCTGACAATGGGATCATCCTTACGCGGTCTTCCTTTCCCATGTCTTCCTGATCTCCGAAAAGACTTTCGAAGCTGTCCAGAACGATCTTGGAAGCGCTGCTTTCCTTATTTTTCATTGTCGAGCACCTCCTTCGTAAGTTCCAGATAGGCTGCTGCGGCCTTGCCGTTAGCATCGTGTCTGTAGATGCTGACGCCTTCCGCCGGCGTCTCCTCCAGCCGGACTGTATAAGGGATGAATTTCCGGAAAATATGGATCTTGTCCCCATAGCTGTTCCGAAGCATTTCCATTGTCTCACGCGCGTACTTTGTCCGTGGGTTGACCATGGTTATGAGAACCCCTTCAATGGTAAGGTCCGGGTTGATCTGCCTGCGGATCTTGCCGATTGTCCGAATCAGCTCCTGAAGCCCGTCCAGGGCGAGCTTTGCCGCCTGGACGGGAATGAGTACACTGTCCGCACAGGCAAGGGCATTGATCGTCATCAGTCCCAGAGACGGGGCGCAGTCGAGAAGGATGTAGTCATAGTCTGGACGCAGCCCGGATACGTACTCCTTCAGGATCAACTCCCTGCTCATGACATTGACGAGGGCCAGCTCCACACCTTTGAGTGTTTCATTGGCCGGAACCAGATCCACACCTTCCCGGTGGTGGAGGATGGGATCCTGGATCTCATCCTCCTCGATAATAGATGCCATGACTGTGGCGATTGAGGGCTCAAGCAGGGACGGCTTCCTGAATCCGAGGCTTGCCGTCAGGCTTCCCTGACTGTCACAGTCCAGGAGCAGGACTCTCTTTCCCTGCTTTGCGAGTCCAATCCCGAGATTTACAGCTGTGGTGGACTTGCCCACTCCGCCTTTCATATTTACGATTGAAATGATTCTGCACATGTTCTCACCTGTCCTTTATGCTTTTCCCTTGATTTCCTGTTCGTTGCCGCCGGTGCCTTCTAAAGGGTCTGCAATACAGACCTCCCCCATCATCCTAAAGTGCCGGTTCGATGTCCGGATCGGGAGAATACGGGAGACGTTCTCGAGGCGAAGATTCTGATCCTCCTCCAGATGCTTGCGGAACCAGACCAGTTCGTCGGGTGTTCCCATCCAGCGAAGCTTAATCATGGCTGCCTCCTTTCCGGCAGGTCATTCCCATGTGCTTTTTCATGTGTCCTGCTGCACTTGACGCTGTTCTACTGCTC
>JAXJVC010000145.1:0-1523 GCA_036308745.1 Oscillospiraceae bacterium
CGCGGTGGCGGAGGTTGTCATCCGTCATAGCGAGGATGGCTTCATCGTCCGTCATGTTGCGGACGATACAGGGCATATTCATAAATCCGGCCAATTCGCTGGCCCGCTGGCGGCGGTGGCCCGCAATAATCTCATAGCCGCCATCTTCGAGAGGACGCACCAGCGCAGGCTGGTGCACACCGCCAGAACGGACGGACTCCACAAGGCCCTGCATTTCCGCATCGTCCCGGACACCAAAGGGATGTTCCTTGAACGGATGCAGCTCGGAAAGGTTAATATATACGATTTCCTCCTTGACGGCGCGGGTAGCGTCGCGGGGAGCGGGAGGAACCTCCGGGGCCGGGGGATCGGCTTTTGCCGCTTCTGCGGGAGCCTTGGCCGGGGCCGCCTTACCCTTTTTCTCCGGGGTAGCCTGATCCTTGGGAGGACGGCCACGGCGGGGCTTGTCAGCCTGCTCCGCTTTCTTGGCCCCCTTATCGGCTGACGGGGCTTTATCCGCTTTAGGCGGGCGGGCCTGTTTGAGCATTTCCTTGCCAGCCCTGGCATCAGCGGCGGGCGCGGGCTTGTCGGGCTGTTTGTCTGCTTTCGGGGCAGGCGGCTCCACTTTATCAGGCTCGGCGGCCTTGGCCTTGTCCGCACCAGCGGCCCGCACATCGGACAGGTCGATCACCTTACCAGAGGGAGCGGGGCCGCTCTCCATACCGGGGATCGTGGCCTGTTCCTCCACGGCGGGGCCGCCCAGCGTTTCAGGAGCCGGGGCCTCGGGCGTGGTATGCGCCTCCGGGACGGGCGGCTGTTTCTTATCTTCTGCCATTCACTAAATACCTCCTTGTCGTGGTATGAAAAAAGCCAGCCTGAAAATGGCTGGCAACGGTGGAGATGAACTCCTCCTTTCGGTGTTGGGTTTTATATAGAAGTACCGCCCATAGTCCCCTCGGGCGGTGCTTGCTTTCATTTATAAAAAAAGGGACGCTACCCAAGAAAAATTGAGCGGTGTCCCTTTCATTTTCTGTTTGTTGGATAAAATCTCTTGTTGACGGTCTGCAAACCATTGGTATTACTGGGTTACGTCAGATCCTATAATTACACTCCGACCATGAAAAAACCGTTGACGAATGTCAACGGTTTTTTTATATATGTTTGCGCCACAGCGGAATAGACAATTTCCTGAATATCCAACCGTCTTACGAATGTAAGGCGGTTTTGGGTTCAAAAAAAAGACTATCGCCCGCTATGCAGGTGCACCGGGAGAAGCTATACTTTTGCCTGGAAAATAAACCTCCCGATGAACGAGCAGAAACGGGTTCGCCAACCGTTTACGAGTTCGTACATCGGGAGGTTTTTTCGTGGAAGTATGGGGAATGACTCGATCTGGGTATACACGGACACGAGCTATTTGAATAGCTGCGGAGCAGCCATGCATAAGACAGCTCATTCATCACACCTTAAGGTGTAGCACGCAACATGCCCTTATCGGGCTTTGAGTTGCTGTTTGCGGCCCTTTCTGCCGGTCAGCAGGACGC
>JAXJVC010000146.1:0-1672 GCA_036308745.1 Oscillospiraceae bacterium
GCTGGGATCCTGCGCGCGGAAGTAGTCTGCCATTGCCAGAATATCCTCCCCGGCGTAGGACTCGTTTCCGCAGGACCAGAACAGGATGGAAACATGGTTTTTATCCCGCTCCAGCATGGACATGGCCCGGTCAAGCACACAGTCCTTCCATTGAGGGAGGCTTCCGGGAACGTTCCAGCTTGGTTCAATTTTCCCCAGCTTCTGCCAGGAACCGTGGCTTTCCAAGTTCGTCTCATCCATCATGTAGATGCCGCTTTGGTCGCACAGATGATACCACGGTGTCTGATTGGGGTAATGGCAGGTGCGGACAGCATTGATATGATTGTGGCGGAAGGTCTCCATGGCCCGCTCCATATCCTCCATGCCGATGGCACGGCCTGTGCCGGGATTCCATTCGTGACGGTTGACCCCGTGAATCACCAGCCGCTGACCGTTGAGGAGCATGATCCCGTCCTTCAATTCAAACCGCCGGAAACCGATGTCGTAGGGGATCTCTTCCAAAACTTCCCCGGAAGGATCGGTCAGGGTCAGAACCGCGTGATAGAGATTTGGCGTTTCGTGGCACCAACATTGGATATTGGAGAAGGTAAATTCCGGGCTTATATGGTACTTTCCGTCAAAGGTCAACATCACTCTCTCGTCCATCAGGCCCTCAATGGCACAGTGGAGTGTTATATTTTCCGTTTCACCGCTGAGGAGCAAACGGATTTTCAGCTTGCCGGTGGCGCAGTCCTCCAAAAGCGTGGTTTCCAGCCACAGGTCGTCCACATTCGCGGCGGGCTTGGCGTAGAGAAACACGCTGCGGAAGATGCCGCTGAACCGGAAAAAGTCCTGATCCTCCAGCCAGCTTGCACTGCTGTGCTGATAGACCTCCACGCACAGGCGGTTCCCGGTTTCCCGGACGTAGGGAGTCAGGTCAAAGTCCGAGGGGGTGAAGCTGTCCTCGGCGTAGCCAACGAAGTGGCCGTTGAGCCAGACATAGAACGCCTGCTCCACACCCTGAAAGGAAATGCACACCCGCTTCCCCAGCAGTCCCGGCTCCAAATCGAACCGGCGTACATAGCTGCCTACATGGGTGTTCTCCCAGTCGATTTCCGGGGGACGAAGTTCCGCGTGGCCATCCCAGGGGTACAGGGTGTTGATGTACTGAATTTCACCATAGCCCTGCAGCTCCATATGTCCGGGCACCTGAATCGTGCCGAAAGCGGAATCGTCGAAATCTTCCTGCCAGAAGTCAGCCGGACGCTGCCGGGGATTTTTGCTCCACGCAAAGCTCCACTGCCCATCCAAGCTCTGCCGCAGAGAAGATGCGCCCAAAGTGATTTCTTCTTTGTTTGCGTAGCAGATATGGTCGGAATGAGCATCCAGACGGTTGACCCGAAACACAGTCGGGTCCGTGAGCCAATTCAAATTCGCATTCATTATCCATACTCCTTCGCTGCCGCAATGGCAGTTTTGATTCTATCCAAGGCAAAACACATCGCCCCGGATCACACCGTGTTCGTTGAAACAGTCAACACGAACCCATGCCGGTTGCCCTTTGATCAACGCGGTGATGGCCGCTTCCCGGTAGCCAAACACCATTTTGCTGTGGTATAATTTATCCGGGGCATAACCCCAGGAGATACAGGCATTCGCGCCCTCGCCGGACTCCCAACGGAGAAAGCCATCC
>JAXJVC010000147.1:0-9932 GCA_036308745.1 Oscillospiraceae bacterium
GACTACATCGGATTCAAGCCCTATTTGGTAATTCCTTAAAAGAAATTTTTAGAAAAGTATGGACAATTCCGTCTTTTTCTGCTAGAATAAATCGGCTATAGTGTTTGCACCTCTAAAAACTCTCACTTTGCGATTTGACCGGATCTTTTGCCCCATCTATGCATTATGAAAATCCCGCAATACACAAAGTATTCCGGAATTTCCATAATTTTATCTGGGTCAAAATCTCTCGATCAAATCATCAAAAAAGAGTTTTCAGAGGATGCTTGTAAAAAATATAAAATGGTCTCGCCATGCAGACCAATTTAGGAGGATACTTAAAATGAACGTTAAGAGCATTGAAAAGAAGGGCAATGAGGCTACCATCGTTGTCGAGATCGACAAGGAACTGATGGAGAAGGGCGTTAACGCCGCTTACCTGAAGGCCCGTAAGCAGATCATGATCCCCGGCTTCCGTAAGGGCAAGGCTCCCCGGAAGATGATCGAGGCTATGTACGGCGCTCATGTTTTCTATGAAGACGGCCTGGAGGAGATCTTCCCCGAGGTTTATGACTTCGCTATCGCTAAGCAGGACCTGAAGGCCATCGGCCGTCCCAGCCTGACCGATATGCAGATCAGCGAGGAGAACATTGTTACCCTGACCCTGACCACCGAAACCTATCCCGAGGTCACCCTGGGCCAGTACAAGGGCCTGGAGGTTGAGAAGGCTGCTGCTGAGGTTTCTGATGAGCAGGTTCAGGCTGAGCTGGACCGTATGGCTCAGAACGTGGCTTCCACCGAGACCGTGGAGAAGGCTGCTGAGATGGGCGACACCGCCAACATCGACTTCGAGGGCTTCAACAATGGCGTTCCCTTCGATGGCGGCAAGGGCGAGAACTTCGACCTGAAGCTGGGTTCCGGCCAGTTCGTTCCCGGTTTTGAGGAGCAGGTCGTTGGCATGACCGCCGGCGAGGAGAAGGACATTGACATCACCTTCCCCGAGAACTACCACGAGGGTCTGGCTGGCAAGCCCGTTGTGTTCCACGTCAAGCTGAACAAGGTCACCGTTACCAACGTTCCCGCTCTGGACGATGAGTTCGCCAAGGACGTTTCCGAGTTTGAGACCCTGGAAGAGCTGAAGGCTGACATCCGTACCAAGGCTATGGAGCAGGCTGAGAAGCAGATCAACTCCACCTTCGAGAACGCTGCTGTTGAGAAGGCTGCTGAGAATGTTACCGTTGAGATGCCCAAGGCTCTGGTTGAGTCCGAGCTGGACACCCAGATGGAGCGTTTCGCTTACCAGCTGCAGATGAGCGGCTACTCCATGGAGCAGTATGCTCAGATGATGGGCGGCGATGTGAACACCATGCGCAACGCTTTCCGTCCCGCTGCCGAGAAGCAGGCTAAGATCTCCGTCACTCTGGAGAAGATTGCTGAGGTCGAGGGCATCACCGTCACCGACGAGGACATCGAGGCTGAGTTCGAGGCTCTGGCTAAGCAGTATGAGCTGGAAGCTGCCAAGGTCAAGGAGATGGTCCCCGTTGAGGAGATCACCGCAAGCCTGAAGACCCGCAAGGCTGTTAAGGTCATCGTTGAGTCCGCTGTTGCTGTGGCTCCCAAGACCGAAGAGTAATTTTGATACCAACGCCATGCCTTCCGTAACAGGGGGGCATGGCAAAATGGCATAATAATCCTAACGCTTAAC
The DNA here is from genome assembly GCA_036308745.1 of Oscillospiraceae bacterium. Taxonomy (GTDB): domain Bacteria; phylum Bacillota; class Clostridia; order Oscillospirales; family Oscillospiraceae; genus Faecousia. The sequence continues at coordinate 1,685 of JAXJVC010000147.1, forward strand.
CCCTGCGAGGAATAACCTTCCTCTCCAATGGTTAGAATGTTTCAAACCCTGAAAGGAGACATCACCATGAGTTTAGTTCCCTATGTTGTTGAGCAGACCAGCCGCGGCGAGCGCAGCTATGATATTTTCTCCCGTCTGCTGAATGACCGTATCATTTTCCTGTCCGAAGAGGTCAACGACACCACCGCATCCCTGGTGGTGGCCCAGCTTCTGTACCTGGAAGCCCAGGACCCCGACAAGGACATCCAGTTCTATATCAACAGCCCCGGCGGCAGCGTCACCGCAGGTATGGCCATTTACGACACTATGCAGTACATCAAGTGTGATGTGGCTACCATTTGTGTTGGCATGGCAGCCTCCATGGGCGCCTTCCTGCTGAGCGCAGGCACCAAGGGCAAGCGTATGGCGCTGCCCAATGCGGAGATCATGATCCACCAGCCCTCTGCCGGCACCCAGGGTCAGATCACTGACATGGCCATCCACCTGAAGCGTCTGGAGACCATCAAGGCCCGGATGAACCGCATTCTGGCCGAGAACACCGGCAAGAGCGTGGAGGAGGTCACCGCTGCCTGCGAGCGTGACAATTTCATGTCCTCGGAGGAAGCTAAGGCCTTTGGTCTGATCGACCGTGTGCTGGAGCATCACTAAAAAACAGAAATGAGGTACCAGGTTCATGGCAAAAAACAATGAGCAGCCGATTCGCTGCAGCTTCTGCGGTAAGCGGGAGAACCAGGCGTCACGGCTGATTGCCGGTCCTGGGGTGTATATCTGCAGCGACTGTGTTCAGGCCTGCAGCGATTTGCTGCGGGAGGAATACGAATTTGAAGAAAGCGGCGGGCTGAAGGCTCCTGATCGGCTGCCTACGCCTATGGAGATCAAGTCCTTCATGGACCACTATATCGTGGGCCAGGATGATGCCAAGATGGCCCTTTCCGTTGCGGTATACAACCACTATAAGCGTATTTATTTCGGTGCGGATTCCGAGGTGGAGCTGCAGAAGAGCAACATTCTGCTGATCGGCCCCACGGGCAGCGGCAAGACCCTCTTTGCCCAGACCCTGGCCAAGATCCTGAATGTTCCCTTTGCCATTGCGGATGCTACCACCCTGACGGAAGCGGGCTATGTGGGCGACGATGTGGAGAACATCCTCCTGCGTCTGCTGCAGGCCGCGGATTTCGATGTGGAGCTGGCCCAGCGGGGCATCATCTACATCGACGAGATGGATAAGATCGCCCGCAAGAGCGAGAATACCTCCATTACCCGGGACGTTTCCGGCGAGGGTGTTCAGCAGGCACTGCTGAAGATCCTGGAAGGCACCGTTGCCAACGTTCCCCCTCAGGGCGGACGGAAGCATCCCCAACAGGAAATGATTCAGGTGGATACCACCAATATCCTGTTTATCTGCGGCGGTGCATTTGATGGTCTGGATAAGATCATTGAAAAGCGCACCGACAAGAGCGCCATCGGCTTCGACGCCCCTGTTCAGAGCAAGAAGAAGCGGGATGTGGGTACCCTGTTTACCCAGGTGGAACCCCACGATCTGCTGAAGTTCGGCATTATTCCCGAACTTGTGGGCCGTATGCCTGTGATTACCACCCTCCAGAGCCTGAGTCAGGATGACCTGGTTCGGATCCTGGTGGAGCCTAAGAATGCCCTGACCCGCCAGTACCAGAGTCTGCTGGCAATGGACGGCGTCGTGCTGGAGATCACGGATGAAGCCCTGAAGGTCATTGCGCAGAAGGCCATCGACCGGCAGATTGGCGCAAGAGGCCTTCGTGCCATTATGGAAAAGGTCATGATGAAGATCATGTTCCAGATCCCTTCCGACCTTTCCATTAAGAAGGTGGTCATTACCCCCGAGTGCATCGAGGGCGCAGATCCCACCATTGTGCGGGATCCTGCACGTCCCAGAGAGAAGCTCTCAGGAAGACGATAAAACCTATGAAGGGGGTAGTTTTCTACCCCCTTTTTCCGTATTTTTTAAGTAAGGAGGGAGATTCCCTTGACCGAAACCTATTTTGCTGGGAAGTTACCGATCCTGGCCCTGCGCGGCCTGGCGGTGTTTCCCGGCCAGACGGTACACTTTGATGTAGGCCGCTCCAAGTCCGTTCTGGCTTTGGAGACAGCCATGAAGCAGGACCAGAAGATCCTGCTGATCCCCCAGAAAGACATTCTGGTGGACGATCCCAAGCTCATCGACCTGTATTCCATCGGCACGGTCGCCCAGGTGAAGCAGGTGCTGAAGACCCAGGGAGAAAATCTCCGTGTCCTGGTCACCGGCCTGCGCCGGGGCCGTATCACGGAGATGAACCAGACCGATCCCTATATGGCAGGCATCGTGGAGACGGTAGCCGAACAGGTGGGAAGCGACAATGTTCGCAGCCATGCCCTGCGCCGGGAAGCTGTGGCGGTTTATGATATCTACAGCCAGCTGAATGAGCATCCCGCTCAGGTCATCCAGCTGAAGCTCATGGCCAGCGACGACAACAGCTTCATCGCCGATACCATTGCCCAAAACTCCGGAATTGATTTCAAGGACAAGGCAAAAATGCTTTGTATGCTGAATCCTGCCAAGCGCCTGGAAATGGCAGTAAAGCTTCTGAAGCAGGAAGTGGAGATGCTGCGGCTGGAGACAGAGATCCAGGAAAAGACCAAGGCCTCCATTGACCAGAACCAGCGGGATTACTACCTGCGGGAACAGATGAAGGTCATTCGTGAGGAACTGGGTGAGGGTGACGATGATTCGGAGATCGACACCTATATCCAGAAAATCAAGGAACTGAAGCTGGAAAAGACCCATGAAAAGAAGGTCCTGAAGGACGTGGAGCGGCTGAAAAAGCAGCCCTTCGGTTCTTCCGAGGCTGCGGTGCTGCGCAACTATCTGGATACCCTGCTGGAGCTGCCCTGGAATGTAAAAACCAAGGAGCGCATTGATGTGGCGGCTGCCCGGAAGATCCTGGAGCATGACCACTTCGGCCTGGAAAAGGTGAAGGAGCGTATCCTGGAGACCATCGCCGTGCGGCAGATGGCTCCGGAGATGCCGCCTCAGATCATCTGTCTGGTTGGCCCTCCCGGTGTGGGTAAGACTTCTATCTCTTATTCCATCGCCAAAAGCCTGAACCGGAACATGGCCCGGATCTCTCTTGGCGGCGTTCATGATGAAGCGGATATCCGCGGCCACCGGAAGACCTATGTGGGCGCTATGCCCGGTCGCATCATGGCTGCCATGACTCAGGCAGGCAGTAGCAACCCCCTGCTTTTGCTGGACGAGATCGATAAGATGGGTTCTGACCATCGGGGCGATCCCAGCGCGGCTCTGCTGGAGGTGCTGGATGCGGAGCAGAACCACACCTACCGGGATCATTACCTGGAAATTCCCTATGATTTGTCCGATGTGATGTTCATCACCACTGCCAATACTCTGGATACCGTACCCCGCCCGTTGCTTGACCGTATGGAGGTCATCGAGCTTGGCTCCTATACGGACGAGGAAAAGCGAATGATCGCCAAGAACCATCTGCTGCCCAAGCAGCTGAAAAAACACGGCCTGAAAAAGAATCAGGTTCGGGTGACGGACGATGCCATCCGGGAGATCATTACCTGCTATACCCGGGAATCCGGCGTGCGAAATCTGGAGCGGTGCTTCAGCGAGATCTGCCGCAAGGCTGCTATGCAGCTCCTTGACCAGGAAGCACCCAAACGGATCACCGTTACCGGCACCAATATCGAGGACTTCCTTGGTGTCCGCAAATTCCTGCCCGACCGTCTGCCCTGCACCGACCAGGTGGGTCTGGTTACCGGCCTGGCCTGGACCAGCGTTGGCGGCGAGACCCTGGAAGTGGAAGTCAATGTGATGGAGGGCAGCGGCAAGCTGGAGCTGACGGGCAATCTGGGCGATGTGATGAAGGAATCTGCCCACGCGGCCCTAAGCTATATCCGCGCCAATGCCCAGGCTCTGGGTGTGGCTCCTGATTTCTATAAGACCAAGGACATCCATGTCCATTTTCCTGAAGGCGCGGTCCCCAAGGACGGCCCTTCTGCAGGCGTTACCGTCTGCACCGCCATCGTATCCGCTCTGACCGGTGTTACCGTCCGGCGGGATGTGGCTATGACCGGTGAAATTTCCCTTCGGGGCCGGGTCATGCGCATTGGCGGACTGAAGGAAAAGACCATGGCAGCCCTGCGCCATGGCATCCGCACGGTGATCATCCCCAAGGACAACGAGCGGGATCTGGAGGATATCGACCAGAGTGTCCGCCGGCAGCTGAACTTCATCAGCGCACAGACGGTGGATACGGTGCTGGAAGCTGCCCTGAACCGGCGCAGTGAAATGGCCCCCGGCATCCTGGCGGACCTTCCCGGAGACGTCAAGTCCAAGGCCCGGAAGCCCGGACTGCAGCAGTAAAGAGAGAGGTAACTATGAACTTTCAGAATGTGGAATTTCTGATTTCTGCAGCAAATCCCAAGGATTTTCCCAAAAACCGCCTGCCTGAGATCGCTTTCGCGGGCAAGTCCAACGTGGGAAAGTCCTCTGTAATCAACCGTTTGCTGCAGCGCAAAAACTTTGCCCGGGTGGGAGACAAGCCCGGCAAGACCATCCATGTGAACTACTTCGTCATCGACCGGAAGTGCTATCTGGTGGACCTGCCCGGCTATGGCTTCGCCAAGGTGTCCCAGAAGGAAAAGGAACGCTGGGGAAAGCTGATGGAGGACTACTTTGCCGCCAACCGCATCGACTTGGGCGTTCTGATCGTGGACTACCGCCATCCTCCTACGAACAACGATATCACTATGGCAAACTGGTTCAAGGAAAGCGGCTGTCCCTTTGTAGTTGTTGCCAATAAGATGGATAAGCTGAAAAAGAGCGAGCTGGAGCCCAATCTGAAGACCATCCGGGAAGATCTGGATCTGCCGGAAGAGTGCCTGATCATTCCTTTCTCCGCAGAGAAGGGCAACGGCCGGGAGGACCTGGTCAGACAGGTGCTGGCGGCGGTGGAGAAATGAACTGTCATTGCAAGCCAGTCGGCAGAATGGCAGGCAATCTCCTGTGCAAGGAGGCTGCTGAATGTTATTGAAAATCGATGACTGGCAGTTTCGGGTAGATGTGGACGCCACCATGGCCCACACCACAAAAAACGCATCCGACCACTGCGAATGCGCCTACTGCAAAAACTATTATGAGGCTTTAGAAGGCGTGTATCCTGGCATTGGCCCCTTTCTGGCGGGGTTTGGGATTAACCCTAACGGCCCCTCGGAATTGATGCCCTTTGAGCCGACGCTGATGCTGGCCTGCTACCGGGTCCAGGGCGTCATTGAACAGTGGGGAACGGCCCGAATCTGGGCGGACGATGTTTTGATTACCCCGGAAGCAGGGGAGGATGGCTCTTTTCTGCTGTGGGTGGGAGAAGTGCAGCTTCCCTGGCTCCAGGAGGAGCCTATGGAGGATGTGGTGTCTCCTGCTAATCTGCCGGAATTTCTGGAGCGGATGCAGGAAGTTTGGCTCCTTCGCCATGGGGAAGAATTGATATTTTCATAAAAAATGTACGGAACTGGGATCAGTTCCGTACATTTTTGTAATTAGGGCGTTTAATCTGTTGGGTTGGAGCGAAGGAAGCGCACAATAAAGGGAATGCTGATCAAACCCGCAATGACATCGGCTGTAGGTTGGGCGATCTGGATGCCGGTAAGGCCCAGCAGGGGAACGCAGACAAGAAGCAGGGGAATGGTCACCGCGCCGGAACGGATCAGAGACAGGATGGAGGAGATGGTGGGCTTCTGGATGCTCTGGTAGAGCATATTTACCGGGACGGAGAAGGGCATGAACATCATGCCGAAGGCAGCGAATCGCAGGGCAACACCGCCGATATCGATGACCTCCTGCTTTTTCTGGAACAGGGAAATGATGGGCCCTGAAGCAAACATACTCAGCAGGGAGAAGGTGCCGATGAACACCAGACCGAAGCACATGGTAAAGAGCAGACCCTTTTTCACACGATCATATTTCTTCGCCCGGTAATTGAAGGCTGCCACAGGCTGGAAGCCCTGGCCCATGCCCAGACCTACACACATCAGGAACATGGAATAGCGGTTGACTACGCTCATGGCGGCAATAGCGGCGTCGCCGAAGGGCTTGGTCAGGTTGTTCAGCACGCCGGTGGTGACGGAGGACAGGCCCTGACGGATGAGAGAGGGGAAGCCTACCCGGCAGATGGAGAAGTATACCTTGAAATCCCGGCTGACAGAGCGGATGGAGATACGGCTCTGGGCCATTTTCCGGAACATGATCCACAGGATCAGGAAGCTGACGAACTGAGAAATAGCGGTGGCCATGCCTGCGCCGTAAACGCCCATATTGCATTTTACCACCAGCAGATAGTCGCCGAGGATGTTCAGAATGCCGCCGGCAGTCAGGCCAAACATGGCATAGAAGGCCCGGCCTTCGTACCGCAGGCCGTTGTTCAGGATCATGGAGCAGATAACGAAGGGACAGGACATGAGTACCCAGAAGCCGTAATCCATGGCATGGGGGAGAATGGTTTCCGTACTTCCCAGGAAGCGAACCATAGGGGCAAGGAAGGTCATTCCGATGGAAAGAATCAGAATGCCTGCTGTGCCACCGGTGAAGAAGGATGTGGAAACATACATACTGGCCTTATCGGTGTTTCTGTCTGCCAGCTCTCTGGAAATGAAGGTGCCTCCGCCGTGGCCCAGCATAAAGGCGATGCCCTGAATGATGGCCTGCAGGGTATAAAGCACGCCGGTGGCGGCCTGGGCGCTGGGTCCCAGGGTACCTACAAAATAGGTATCCGCCATGTTGTAGATGCTGGTGATCAGCATGGAGATGGTGGTGGGGATACCCAGCTTCAAAATCAGGGCGGCGACGGGTGTCTCCGTCATCTTCTTGTAATGGGCGTCTGCATTGGTCAAGGATAAGACCTTCTTTCTGTATATGTAACTCTTCTATTATACAACATTTTACGGCCAATGCAAGCTGTTGCATTTTATAGGAAGGACGTTTATAATGGGGTATCGGGAGGGATGTCTATGAAAACGATCCTAATCACCGGCGGAACAACATTTGTCAGCCGATTTGCCGCGGAATACTTTTCCAGGCGAAATTATGATGTTACCGTGCTGAACCGGAATAGAAGACCCCAGGCGGAGGGCGTTGCCCTGATGGAAGCAGACCGACATGCCCTGGGAGATTGCCTGCGGGGAAAGCATTTTGACACCATTCTGGATATTACTGCCTATACCGGCGAGGATGTGGCGGCACTGCTGGATTCCGGTGTAGAATTTGATGACTATATTCTGATCAGCTCCAGCGCGGTGTATCCCGAGACAGAACCCCAGCCCTTTACGGAGGAAACCCGGCTCGGCCCCAACAGTATCTGGGGGCCTTACGGCACCAACAAGATCGCTGCAGAAAACCTTCTCCACAGCCGGGTGCCACAGGCTTATATCCTGCGGCCGCCCTACCTGTACGGCCCTATGAACAATGTGTACCGGGAAGGGTTTGTGTTTGACTGCGCTCTTGCCGGGCAGAAATTCTATCTGCCGGGAGAAGGCGGAATGGGTCTGCAGTTTTTCCATGTGGAGGACCTGTGCCGGTTTATGGAGCTTCTTCTGACCCGGAATCCGGAGCAGAAAATCTATAATGTGGGCAACCGGGAAAGCATCTCCATCCGGGAATGGGTGAAGCTGTGCTACCGTGCCGCAGGAAGAAAGGCTGAATTTGTCTGCGTTTCCACGGATGTGGAGCAGAGGGCGTATTTCCCGTTCCATGCTTACGATTATTGCCTGGATGTTTCTGCGCAGCATGAGCTGATGCCGGATACCAAGCCCCTGGAAGAGGGAATCCGGGAAGCACTTGCCTGGTACGTTAATAACCAGAATAAGGTAAACCGGAAACCTTTGATTGCCTATATTGACGAAAAACTGGTAGAAATATAAGGAAACTGACAGAAAATGGCCTGTTCCCATTAAGCCGTTTCCGTGCTATAATAGCGCCGCATATATGCACACAAACGCAATATGAGGTGATAGTATTCGACGAATAACCGTATCTGTTTTCAGTTTTCTTCTGTTGCTGTGCCTGATGCAGTTCCCGCTCCGGGCGAATGCCGCCGGGGCAGATTCCCAGGCGGGACAGGTGACAATTTCTTCAGGCTATCTGAATGTAAGAAGCACCGCATCTTCCGGCGGCACAAAAGTAGCATCTCTCAGCAAGGGAAGCTTCGTGACCCTA
>JAXJVC010000148.1:0-6324 GCA_036308745.1 Oscillospiraceae bacterium
CCTGAAACATAAGGGGAAATAGGTTGCTTTTGGAAGAAAACATGGTATAATAAACCAAAAATCTGCTTCTTTTCCGGAGGAACCCAAATGAAGTCCCTTTTACAAAAAACCTATGTAAAAATTCTTCTGATCGTACTTGGCCTGCTGGTCATTGTGGGAGGCGTCTTTCTCCTGCGGCTGGCCCTGGACCCCTATGACAACCGCATGGTAGAAAACGTCTCCATCGGCGGTCTGGATGTAGGCGGCATGACCCGACGGGAGGCCCGGGAGGCCCTGAAAACTGCTGTTGCAGAATCCCTGCTGGCCCAGCCCCTGTGCGTAGAGCTGCCGAAGGAAACCATCACCCTGTCCCCGGAGGAGTCCGGACTGAAGCTGAATATCCGCAAGGCCGTGGATGCCGCTTTCAAGGTAGGACGCACCGAGGGAACAGACGAAAACACCGCCCAGGATGTGGGGCTGCTGGCCTATCTGACGGTGGAGGAAGCCTATATCCGAGGTCTGCTGGAAGATTATGCTCAGAAGCACGACACGGACCTTACCCAGTCCCAGTATCGGCTGGAGGGCGATATGCCCGGCCTGTCCACGGAAAACGGGGCCGATGCCCCTTGCCAGACCCTCCAGGTAACCCTTGGCCTGCCCACTGCCCATCTCAATGTGGACCAGGCTTACGACAGCATCCTGGCAGAATATGACAAGGCTATTATGGAGTGGCAAGAAGAACGCTACGGCCTGACCCTGGAAGTTGCTCCCGATGCTGTTCCGGAAGCCCCGGACCTGGAAGCCATCTACGAAGAATTGTATATCGCCCCTGTGGACGACTCCCTGGACATGGAGGCCTATATTCCCGTAGCAGGTTCCTACGGCTACCGGTTTGACCTGGAAGCCGCCCAGGAGGCCGTCGGTAAAGCAGCCTACGGCGAGACCGTCTCTATTCCCATGGCATATGAGGAGCCGGAGATCATTGGTGAGGGCGTTTATTTCCGGGATGTGCTGGGTTCCTGCGAGACCAAGCACAACACCAACGAAAACCGGAACACCAACCTGCGGCTGCTCTGCGCGGCCCTGGATGGGGTAATCCTCCAACCCGGGGAAGAATTCTCCTATAATGACACCGTGGGCGAGCGGACCGCGGAGCGTGGCTACAAGCCTGCCCCCGCCTACTCCGGCACCCGTCTCACCGACTCCATCGGCGGTGGTGTCTGCCAGGGTTCCACCACGCTGTATAACTGCGTCCTTCTGGCAGACCTGGAGGTAGTCCACCGGCTGTGCCACGGCGCAACTGTCACCTATGTCCCCCTGGGTCTGGATGCCACCGTCAACTGGGGGACCACCGATTTTAAGTTCCGAAATAACTTCCACTTCCCCATCAAGCTTCAGGCGGAAGTTTCTGACGGCTATGTGAAGATGAAGATCCTGGGCACCGACGAAAAGGATTACTATATCGAGATGGAAAGCCGCTGGAGCGATGATGACGTAGCCATCTACGCTGTAAGCTACAAGCGCAAGTACGACAAGGAGACCGGCGAGCTGATCTCCCGGGAGCGGGAAGCCTTCTCCACCTACTACAAAAATATTGGATAATGTGAAAAGGACGTGCGTTACTTCAAACGCACGTCCTTTTTTCTCACTTCGCCCGGATGTCCAGGTGGTAATCGATGACACCGGCTTCGGTGTTTTCGATGTCGATATTATAGCTCAGATCGATGACACCGCCGTCAGGCACGATGTCAAAGTAAACAAAGGTCGCCTTTACGGTAAGCATCAGCGCGCCAAAGGCCATCTGGTACAGAGAATCGTGAGCCACGCCCTCCTGGAAGATCATCTGGGAATTGAGGGCACCGGTGCGGGTCAGGATCACCTTCCCAGGCTCTACCCGGAAGGTAGTGGTAACCCCGGCCAGGCCTGTCAGCTCGCTTTCCTCATAGGTGATATCCCAGCCGCCATCCCGAAAAGCCATGGTGCCTTCTGTCACCAGTTCGATGACCTCCGGCTCCTGATCGGCATAGGTCTGCCGGCCCCGGATGGACAGCACTACAGTCTGTTTCATGCAAATGCCTCCACAGCCAGACGCAGCAGCTCATCGATAAGCTGGGAATAAGGAATGCCGCTGGCGGCAAAGAGCTTGGGATACATGGAAATAGAGGTGAAGCCGGGCAGGGTGTTGATCTCATTGAAGACCACCCGGTTTTCATCAAATGTCACGAAGAAATCCACCCGGCTCAGGCCCTGGCAGCCGATGGCGCTGTAGACCTTCACCGCTGCCTCCCGGACGATCTCCTGTACGTCCTCAGGGATCCGGGCGGGGATATAGGCGGTGGAAGTATCGGTGACATACTTGGCATCGTAATCATAGAAATCCGCGCCGGAATCAATCTCGCCGCAGATGGATGCCACAGGATTTTCGTTGCCCATGACGGCGACCTCGATCTCCCGGCCGTGGATAAACTCCTCCACCAGGATCTTCTGGTCGTATACAGCCGCAGCCAGCAGGGCATCCCGCAGGGCATCCCGGTCCGCAGCCTTGGACACACCCACAGAGGAGCCGGTGCCGGCGGGCTTGACGAACATAGGATAGCGGAACCGCAGCTCCAGGGTATCCAGGGTATTTTCCATGTGATTGTCCAGCTCATTCCGGCGCACAAGCTGCCAGGCTGCCTGGGGAACACCGGCATGGTCCACCACCAGCTTGGTCAGGGTCTTATCCATGGACACCGCAGACGCTGCCACATGGGGACCCACATAGGGGATGCCGGCCATCTGCAGCAGGCCCTGCATGGCGCCGTCCTCGCCGTTTTCGCCGTGGAGTACCGGGAATACCACATCGATCCGTTCCCGCACCACGCAGTCGCCCTCGAAGGTCAGCAACCCCTGTCCCCGGACAGGGGAAATGGTAGCCCGGCGGTTTTTGGGGCAGCGCTTCCATTCCCCGGTGGGAAGCTGGGAGTAATCGCTGCCGCCGTAGAGGATCCAGTCCCCCTCTTTGGTAATGCCCACGGGGAAAACATTGTATTTTTCCTTATCGATGTTGTTCAGGACCGATTCCGCGGAGCGCAGGGAAACCTCATGCTCCGGGCTGATGCCGCCGAACAGGATGCAAACGCTGAGTTTTTTCACGTGATCGCCTCATTCTACACTTAGTTGAAGTAATATTATATTTTACAATTTCCCTCTGGAAATCCAAAACTTTAGTGATATAATAGGGACAAACAAGCCAGGAGGTTCGTCATGCAGATCAATTTGACACCAAAAGAATTCCGCAGGCTTCTGGATCTGGTCTATATCGGAAACTGGGTCCTGAATTCCACCCGGGGAGAGGACCGTTTCCAGGATTATGATGACCTGGAGAGCAAGCTGTTCGCCCTGTCCCCTGCCCTATCCGAGCTGTGGAACGGCACCGTAGTCCCTTCCCGGGCCTTTGCCGAGGGTGGCATCCACGAAGCCATCGCCTATTACGAGGACAATGTATTTTACGAGATCCTGGCGGAAGAGCTTTCCCGCCGGGATATGGACTACCCGGAGATCACCGACGACAACTACGAGGAGATCATCGGCCGGATGGACCGGTATATGTCCGAATTTGAGCTTTCCGGAGTCCAGAACCTGGTCCTGGAGGAAAGCTGAAATATAAGATACAAGATATAAGGAACCCTTGTGGGGAAACTCATATCTTGTATCTTTTATTTTTTACTCAGAGAGCAGGGACTCGCCTGCACGGAAGATATCGCCGGCACCCATGGTAATGACCACGTCGCCCTCCCGGACGTTCTGCCGCAGGAATTCTGTGACCTCAGGCAGCGTCTCGCAGAACACGGCGCCGGGGACCTTCTCTGCCAGATGGGCAGAGGAAATACCGATGGTGTTCCGTTCCCGGGCAGCGTAGATTTCTGCCAGGACCACCACGTCGGGCAGCTTCAGTTCCCGAACGAAATCATCAAACAAGGCGTTGGTACGGCTGTAGGTATGGGGCTGGAAAGCCAGCACCAGGCGGCGTCCCGGCATGGAAGCCCGAACGGAATCGATGGTCGCTGCCAGCTCATCGGGGTGATGGGCGTAATCGTCATAGACATCCGCGCCACGGAAGTTACCCTTGAACTCCATACGGCGTCCTGCGCCGTGGAAGGACTCCAGGCCGCGGGATACGGCCTCGCCGGGGATTCCCATCATCCAGGCGGCAGCGGCCGCTGCCAGGGCATTGAGGGCGTTGTGCTTGCCCAGGACGCCCATATGCAGGTGACAGTAGAACTCGCCGTCACAGATCACATCGAAGTGGCGCCAGTCGGGACACATATTGGCCGCATGGATCCGGTTATGATCTCCCAGACCGAAAGATACAAAGTCCAGTCCCTTCATGGCTTCCATGGTATGGGCATCATCGCCGTTGGCGATGACGCCGCCGGTGGACAGCTCCGCAAACTTATGGAAGGATTTCTGGACATCTGCCAGGTCCTTAAAGTAGTCCAGGTGATCCGCCTCCACATTCAGCACCACTGCCAGGGTGGGGAAGAAATTCAGGAAGGAATCACAGTATTCGCAGCTTTCCAGCACGATGGTATCGCCGTGGCCCACCCGGTGGCCTGCGTGCAGCAGAGGCAGATATCCGCCGATCATCACCGTGGGGTCTAGATCCGCCTCCATCAGGATGTGGGTCATCATGGAGGTGGTAGTGGTCTTGCCATGGGTACCGGAAATACAGACCGCGTTCTTATAGGACTTCATGATCTCGCCCCAAGCCTGGGCCCGCTCAAACACAGGGATGCCTGCGGCACGGGCAGCGGCGATCTCCGGATTGTCGTTGTGGGCCGCGGCGGTACGGATAATGCAGTCCGCACCCCGGATGTTCTCCGCCCGGTGGCCGATTTCCACATGGATGCCCTGGGACATCAGCTCGTCGGTGGAAACAGAGGCACTCATGTCAGAGCCGGTGACCTCCATGCCCATACCCTTGAGCACCAGGCCCAGAGGACGCATGGAAACACCGCCGATACCCACCAGATGCACACGGCGTCCGGGGGCGATATATTTCGCAATTTTTCGGTTCTTAAACATATGTCATACTCCCGCATTATAGCTAGTTATAACCTATGGCATTATACATCATTCTTAAGAAATTTACAACCACAAAAAATGGATTTTGTTTCCTCATTTTGATATTTTTCAACTTTTTTCATGACAGATTCGGTTTTCATCTGCAGTTTTGGCTGTTTGGGTGCAATTTCTCCGTTTGCAAAATGAAATGCCTCCCGGCGGGAGGCATTTCGTATTTTTACATTAAGCCTGCTTCTTCTGCAGGGTCCGGATGCCCATGAGGACCGCGAACATCAGTACCAGGCTGACGGGCAGCACGATCCAGGCGTTCTGGACGAAACCGGCAATGATGTAACCCACGAAGGATACGCCAGCCACAGTCATGGCGTAGGGCAGCTGGGTGTTGACGTGATTGATGTGGTTGCAGTCAGCACCGGCGGAGGCCATGATGGTGGTATCGGAGATGGGAGAGCAGTGGTCGCCGCAGACAGCGCCTGCCAGGCAGGCGGACACGGAGATGATCATCAGTTCGCCGCTGGGGAACACAGCGCAGACGATGGGCAGCAGCACGCCGAAGGTGCCCCAGGAGGTGCCGGTGGAGAAAGCCAGGCCCACGCCGATGGCGAAGACGATGGCAGGCAGGAAGTTTGCCAGGCCGCCGGCAGCGCCGCGAACCAGTTCCGCAACAAACACCTTAGCGCCCAGCTGGTTGGTGACACCGGACAGGGTCCAGGCAAAGATCAGAATCAGGATGGCGGAAACCATTGCCTTGAAGCCGTCCACGAAAGAATCGGCAAACTGCTTGAACGTGATAACTCTTCTGGGCAGGTACAGCACAAAGGTAAAGGCCAGGGTAATGAACGCACCCAGCACCAGGCCGATGGAGGCATCGGAGTTACTGAATGCATCGATGACATTCATGTAAGAACCGCTCTCGGCATCAAAGAAGCCGCCGGTGTAGATCATGGTGGTAACACAGGAAACGATCAGCACGACAATGGGCAGAACCAGATCCAGAACACGGCCCTTCTTGCCCTCATCCGCAGTGTTCTCGTCCACGGGATAGCCAACGCCGTTGGCAGCATTCAATTCTGCAGTGCGCATCTTGCCATAGTCCAGCCCCATGATGGAGATCGCCACAACGGTAAACAGGGTCAACAGAGCGTACAGATTATAGGGAATGGAGCTGATGAACAGGCTCAGGCCCTCACCCTCGGGAGCAACGCTGGAGACAGCGGCAGCCCAGGAGGAAATGGGAGCGATAATGCACACAGGGGCTGCGGTGGCATCGATGATGTA
>JAXJVC010000149.1:0-1617 GCA_036308745.1 Oscillospiraceae bacterium
GTATGCCTTCTTAAACATCTCGGTAGTAGTAACAAGAGCCATTGGAATCAATCCTTTCTTAATTCAGCGGACTTCCGCCCGCATTTTTTCCTGTACTATTATAGCACATTTTTCCTGATTTTCAATAGAAATGTCCCATTTGCATTCTGTGGATATTTTACAAATTAACGTTCCATCTCCCGGACTTTTTCGGTAAGAAGGTATTTTTTGACGATACTTCAGGCAAAAAACAGAATTAACTATTTACGTTTCATGGAAAATGGAGTATAATCTTGTAGTCAATTAATAAAATCAACTTTAAGGAGTGTTTTTAGATGAAACTGTCACCTCTGCAGATGGCAAGATACCAGTACAGCCCCAAGCTGCCCGGTATGCTGAGAAACGGTATCAGCGAAATCTGCGTCAAGAACGGCAGCGCCACCGAGAGCGTCGCTGACCAGGAAAAGATCCAGGCCCTGTTCCCCAACACCTACGGCAAGAACGAGATCACCTTCGAGAAGGGCCAGAACACCTCCGAGACCAAGAAGCAGGTCGTCGGCGTGATCCTGTCCGGCGGCCAGGCCCCCGGCGGCCACAACGTTATTTCCGGCCTGTACGACGCACTGAAGGCAACCAACCCCGAGAACGTCCTCATCGGCTTCAAGGGCGGCCCCAGCGGTCTGCTGGACAATGACTTCATCATCTTCGATGACGCCTACATCAACCAGTACCGCAACACCGGCGGCTTTGACATCATCGGCTCCGGCCGTACCAAGCTGGAGACTCAGGAGCAGTTCGCCATCGTGGCTGAGAACTGCAAGAAGCACGGCGTCAACGCCCTGGTCATCATCGGCGGCGACGACTCCAACACCAACGCCGCTGTCCTGGCTGAGTACTGCGCTGCCAACAACACCGGCATCCAGGTCATCGGCTGCCCCAAGACCATCGACGGCGACCTGAAGAACGAGGACATTGAGTGCTCCTTCGGCTTCGACACCGCTACCAAGACCTACTCCGAGATCATCGGCAACATCGAGCGTGACGCCAACTCTGCAAAGAAGTACTGGCACTTTGTCAAGGTCATGGGCCGCAGCGCTTCCCACGTGGCTCTGGAGTGTGCTCTGCAGACCCAGCCCAACATCTGCCTGGTTGGCGAGGAAGTTGCCTCCAAGAAGATGTCCCTGGCCGAGATCACCGATTACATCGCTGACTCCGTGGCCGCCCGTGCTGCCAAGGGCTGGAACTTCGGCGTTGCCATCATCCCCGAGGGCATCGTGGAGTTCGTTCCCGAGTTCTCCGTTCTGATCGCTGAGATCAACGAGCTGCTGGCAGGCAGCAAGGCCGATGCCTTCAACGCTCTGCCCTCCTGGCAGGAGAAGTACGACTTCATCCAGGCCGGTCTGACCAAGGAGTCCATGGCTGTCTTCGCTATCCTGCCCCAGGCCATCCAGCAGCAGCTGTTCCTGGAGCGCGATCCCCACGGCAACGTCCAGGTCTCTCTGATCGAGTCCGAGAAGCTGTTCTCTGCTATGGTCAAGGCCAATCTGGATGCCCGCAAGGCTGCCGGCACCTACAACGGCAAGTTTGGTGCACAGCATCACTTCCTGGGCTACGAAGGCCGCTGCGCATTCCCCTCCA
>JAXJVC010000150.1:0-2585 GCA_036308745.1 Oscillospiraceae bacterium
CAGTAGGGCGGCTTGCCCTCGTGCCGCCGCCTTACACGCAGATTCTGCCTTTTTGCGCGGGCTGAGGGCAGCCCGCCCTACAGGAAGCAGAGCAAAAACAACAATTTGCCGGCATAACGACATATGGAAACCTCCTGACGATTCTGTCGGGAGGTTTTTTATGTGTATTCCTGTGGATATCTTGCATAAATATACAGTTATTCAGAAAATATGAATAACACATTTGTGAAAGTGCCTAATTTAGGAAGAAAAACCATTGCGACGGGTGTCGAACTCTATGAAAAATGCAAATACGGTGGACTGATGTCATTCTAGCGTTGACAAAATTTTACCAGAGGAGTATAATCCTTGTATTATTATTCATCGAGTGTGAATCGACATTCGTCTGGAGGAATCAACTATGAGCAAAGAAAACATCAAGAAGATCGTACTGGCCTATTCCGGCGGCCTGGATACTTCCATCATCATCCCCTGGCTGAAGGAGAACTACAACAACCCCGAGATCATCGCCGTGGCCGGCAACGTTGGCCAGGCTGACGAGCTGGATGGCCTGGAAGCCAAGGCCATCGCCACCGGCGCAAGCAAGCTGATCGTGGCAGACCTGGTGGACGAGATGGTGGACGAGATCATCATCCCCTCTCTGAAGATGGATGCCAAGTACGAGACCTATCTGCTGGGCACCGCCTTTGCCCGTCCTGTTATCGGCAAACGGCTGGCTGAAATCGCTCTGGCTGAAGGCGCTGACGCCATCTGCCATGGCGCTACCGGCAAGGGTAACGACCAGGTCCGTTTCGAGCTGGCCATCAAGCGGTTCGCTCCCGATATGAAGATCATCGCCCCCTGGCGTGAGTGGGATATCAAGTCCCGTGACGAGGAGATCGACTACGCTGAGGCCCACAACATCCCCCTGAAGATCAGCCGGGAGACCAGCTACTCCAAGGACAAGAACCTGTGGCACCTGAGCCACGAGGGCCTGGATCTGGAAGATCCCGCCAACGAGCCCGATTACGACAAGCCCGGTTTCCTGGAGATGGGCGTGTCTCCCATGATGGCTCCCGATGAACCCACCTATGTTTCCATCGACTTCGAAGCCGGCGCACCTGTTGCCGTCAACGGCGAGAAGATGAAGGCATCCAAGATCATCGCCAAGCTGAACGAGCTGGGCGGCGCCAACGGCATCGGCATCATCGATATCGTAGAGAACCGTCTGGTTGGCATGAAGGACCGCGGTGTCTACGAGACCCCCGGCGGCACCATCCTGTACTTCGCCCACGAGCAGCTGGAGATGCTGACCGTTGACAAGGATACCCTCCATGTCAAGCAGAAGCTGGCTGTGGACTACGCCGACCTGATTTACAACGGCAAGTGGTACTCCCCCCTGCAGGAGGCTCTGACCGCTTTTGCCAACGAGTCCAACAAGTACGTTACCGGTACTGTTAAGCTGAAGCTGTACAAGGGCAACATCATTCCCGCCGGTACCACTTCTCCCTACTCTCTGTACTCCGAGAACCTGGTGACCTTCGGCGAGAGCGATTACGACCAGAACCAGGCTGCCGGCTTCATCAACCTGTGGGGCCTGCCCACCAAGGTTCAGGCTCTGAGAGAGCAGGGCAAGCTGTAAATCAATGCAGAATGCGAAGTGCTGAATGCAAAATGCGGGATGCGGAATGGAGTGCGCTTCATTTTGCATTCTGCATTCTGCATTTTGCATTACAAGACTTTTTTATAGATCGAGGAAACAGATATGGCAAAAATGTGGGCCGGGCGGACTTCCGGCGTGACGGACAGCATTGCGGATGACTTCAATTCTTCCATCCGTTTCGACTGCAAGATGTACAAACAGGATATCACCGGTTCCATGGCCCATGCCGCCATGCTGGGCGCCCAGGGCATTATCGCCAAGGCGGAGGCCGATATCCTCATCGACGGCCTTCAGGGTATCCTGGAGGACCTGGAATCCGGCAAGCTGGAGTTTGATTTTACCTGCGAGGATATCCATATGTTCGTGGAGCAGGTGTTGACCCAGCGGCTGGGCGACGTGGGCAAGAAGCTCCATACCGCCCGTTCCCGGAATGACCAGGTGGCTCTGGACCTGCGGATGTACCTGCGTGCCGAGATCGACGAGATCCTGGCCCTGGTGCGGGATGTGCTGGATGCCATCCTGGAGCAGGCGGAAAGCAACAAGGGCGTGATCATGCCCGGCTATACCCATCTGCAGCGTGCCCAGCCTATCCTCTTCAGCCACCATCTCATGGCCTATGCTATGATGCTCCTGCGGGACCTGGACCGGCTGGCAGACTGCCGCAAGCGGATGAACGTGTCTCCTATCGGTTCCTGCGCCCTGGCTGGCACCACCTATGCCACTGACCGCCGGTTTGAAGCCCAGCAGCTGGGCTTTGACGGCATTGCCATGAACTCCATCGACGGCGTTTCCGACCGGGATTTCTGCCTGGAGCTGATGAGCGCCATCTCCATTTTGATGATGCACCTGAGCCGCTTCTCCGAGGAGATCATCCTCTGGGCAAGCTGGGAGTTCAAGTTCGTGGAGCTCAGCGATGCTTACACCACCGGCTCCTCCATCATGC
>JAXJVC010000151.1:0-3616 GCA_036308745.1 Oscillospiraceae bacterium
ACCCAGGCCGGTCACCAGCAGGGCGATCAGCAGGGCAAGCAACGCCACCACCGCCACAACAGCCAGGGCAATCTTACCGGGAGTTGCCTTGGCACCCTCCTTGATCTGGGCAGGCTCTTCCTGCGCTTCTTCCCGGTTTTCCTCCACAGGAACTGCTTCCTCCCCAGTCTCCGGGGCAGTTGCTTCCTCTTCCACAGAGGCAGCCTCAACAACTTCCTCGGGAACGCTTACCACAGTTTCCTCAGGCGCGACCTCCTCGGCGTTGTCCTTGCCGCACTTGGGGCAGAAGGTTCCATTCTCTGCAAGATCCGCCTGGCAGTATTTGCATTTTTTCATGTTCATCCTCATTTCTCCGTAAAAACGGGCAAATCAACTTGATTAGTTTACCACGGTTTTCCTGCGAATGCAACCCAAACACAGATTGTTTACAAATTTGGAATTAGGAATGAGGAGATAGGAATTGCCCTTTCTGCAAATTCCTGATTTCCAACTTTTTCCCTTGCAAATATGCAAGAAAAATGCTAATATTTAGAGTTGAGATAGTATCCACTGGAGGAGACCACATGAATACCAAAACCACTGTTATTTCCCAGGAAGAACTGCACAGCCAGTTCGCCTATTGTGATAAGATCGCTGCCCTGTGGCAGCAGGAAGGCCGTACCCCCACCGCATATGTGGAGACCTACGGCTGCCAACAGAACGAAGCCGATTCCGAGAAGCTCCGGGGCTACCTGGCCCAGAGCGGCTACGCCATCGTCAAGGAAGCCGAGGGGGCAGACGTTGTGGTGATGAACACCTGTGCCATCCGCGAACACGCCGAGCAGCGGGTGTTCGGCAACCTGGGTGCCCTGACCCACACCAAGCGCCGCCATAGCGCCCAGAAAATTTTTCTGTGCGGCTGCATGGCAGGTGAAACTAAGGTCTCTGACCGGATCAAGCACAGCTATCCCCACGTGGATGGCGTATTCTCCACCCATCACCTGTGGCAGTTCCCTGAGATCCTTTACAATGTTTTGACCCAGAAAAAGCGGCAGTTCTACATTGCAGACGAGCCCGGCTCCATTGCCGAGGGCATTCCCCAGGTGCGGGATTCCCAGCTGAAGGCCTGGGTCTCCATCATGTACGGCTGCAACAATTTCTGCACCTACTGCATCGTCCCCTATGTCCGGGGCCGGGAGCGGAGCCGTCAGCCGGAGGACATCCTGCAGGAGTGCCGGGAATTGATTGAAAACGGTGCTAAGGAAATCACCCTGCTGGGCCAGAACGTCAACTCCTACGGCAAGGACCTGAAAACCGGCATGGATTTTGCAGACCTGCTGTCCGCCATTGCGGAGCTTCCCGGCGATTTCCTGATCCGCTTTATGACCAGCCATCCCCGGGATGCGGGCAAAAAGCTCTTTGACACCATGGCAAAGTACGATAAGATCGCCAAGCAGCTTCATCTGCCCTTCCAGTCCGGCTCCAGCCGGGTGCTGAAAGCCATGAACCGCCACTACGACCGGGAGAAATACCTGGAGACCGTCCGCTACGCCAAGTCTGTCATGCCCGACCTGGTGTTGACCTCCGATGTCATTGTGGGTTTCCCCGGTGAGACCGAGGAGGAATTTGAGGAAACCATTAGCCTCATCCAGGAGGTCCACTACGACTCCCTGTTCACCTTCATCTTCTCCCCCCGCACCGGCACCCCTGCCGCATCCATGGAAGACCCCACTCCCAAGGAGGAGAAGAACCGCCGCTTTGACAAGCTGTGCGCAGTGCAGAACGCCATTTCCGAGGAGATCCACCGGAATTATGTGGGCAAACACCTGCGCTGCCTGGTGGACGGCAAGGACAAGGAGATGCTCACTGCCCGCACCGAGGGCGGCCGCCTGGTCCGCTTTGCCGGCTGCGACAGCCTCATCGGAACCTACCAGACCATCACCATCACCGGTGCCACCACCTGGAGCCTGACAGGAGAAATGCAGAATGCATAATGCAGAGTGCAAAATTCTCTGTATTGTTCCCTGTCTACACCTTAATTCTGCATTTTGCATTCAGCATTCTGCATTTATGATTTCAGAAAAGGATGGAATTTATGGCCACCAAAGATAAAGAACTCACCCCCATGCAGCGGCAGTACCAGGACATCAAGGAACGCAACCAGGACTGCATCCTGTTCTTCCGCCTGGGTGACTTTTACGAAATGTTCAACGAGGACGCCAAGCTGGCTGCCCGAGAGCTGGACCTGACCCTGACCACCCGGGACCGGGGTAAGCCCAAGGAGGAGCAGACCCCCATGTGCGGCGTTCCCTTCCACAGCGTGGATTCCTATATCGCACGGCTGGTCCAGAAGGGCTACAAGGTGGCTATCTGCGAGCAGATGGAGGATCCCTCCCAAGCCAAGGGACTGGTGGAGCGGGAGATCACCCGTATTGTAACCCCCGGTACCGTCACCGAAAGCTGTATGCTGGATGAGAGCCGCAACAATTACATCGGCTGCATCTACGGCGAAAGCGGCAAGTTCGGCCTGGCCTTCTGCGATGTTTCCACCGGTGCCTTTTTCTCCACCGTTTGCTCTGACCCCCAGAGCGTGGCCTCGGAGCTGGGCCGGTTCGCCCCCAGTGAGATCATCCGCTACGGCTCCAATGTGGACTGCCCCCAGATTGAAGATGCGGTTTTTCGCCGCTTAAACTGCTGCGTCAACGAAGGCCGTTCCGAATCCTTCCGGCTGGAAGCCGCCGAGGAAACTCTGGAATCTCACTTCCACACCAGCCTGTCCCAGCTTGGCCTTGCCGGGATGCCCGCTGCCGTTATCGCCAGCGGTGCCCTGCTGCAGACCCTGCTGTGGGTACAGAAAAACGACCTTCAGCATATCCGGGAGCTGCAGTATTACACCACCGGCCGCTTTATGGAGCTGGATTTGGATGCCCGGCGAAATCTGGAACTGACAGAGACCATGCGTTCCAAGGAAAAGAAAGGCACCCTGCTGTGGGTGCTGGATAAGACCCACACTGCCATGGGCGGCAGAATGCTCCGCTCCTGGCTGGAAAAGCCCCTGCTGGATCCCGTAGAGATCACCCGCCGCCACGCTGCTGTCGAAGACCTGGTGGACAGTGTCATCGTCCGGGGCGAGCTGGAGGAAGCCCTCCGGGACGTGACGGACCTTGAGCGTGTACAGACGCGAATCGTCACCGGCACCGTCAATTGCCGGGACCTGCTGGGCCTTGCCCGGGGTTTCCGGGCGCTGCCTGAGGTGAAGCACCAGCTTTCCAAACTGGAATCTCCCCTGCTTCGGAAATTGGAACAGGCCATTGATCCTCTCACTGACTGCGCCGACCTGATTGAAAACACCATCGTGGATGAGCCCCCCCTGACCATCCGGGAAGGCGGCATCATCCGCAAGGGTGCCAGCGCTGAAGCCGACCGGCTCCGGGATATCATGGAGGGCGGCAGCGGCACCATCGCCGCCATCGAAGCCTCCGAGCGGGAAAAGACCGGCATCCGCACCCTGAAGGTGGGCTTCAACCGGGTGTTCGGCTACTATATCGAAGTTTCCAAGTCCTTTATGGACCAGGTCCCCGGACATTACGTCCGTAAGCAGACCCTTGCCAACTGCGAACGCTACATCACCCAGGAT
>JAXJVC010000152.1:0-1996 GCA_036308745.1 Oscillospiraceae bacterium
ATTTACGACACAGCAGCAGGGAGATTTCCGGATCAATTCGATCGAAGTACAGAATTCCGACGGAAGCTTCTCCTTCAACGGAAGATATGTCTCGCACAGGATGTATGAGGGTCCCTTTACTCTGCAGGGGCTGCCGACTGCCTTTGCAACAGAAAACGACACTGTCGATACTCTGGAGCTGACCATAGAGGATGCGGTGACCAATGTCCAGGTCACTCTCCTGTATTCTGTCTTTGAGGAGGCGGACATCATCATGCGCGCCGCCAGGGTCCACAACGGCGGAAAAGAGGCCATCCAGCTCAAGCGAATCATGTCTATGAACATGGACTACATGAACGGGCAGAATCTGGATCTGATCTCCCTGCCGGGCAGGTACGGCCAGGAGAGGCAGGTTGAGCGCCAGCCCCTGACTCACCATGTGCACAAGATCCGCAGCGGACGAGGCATCTCCTCCCACCAGCAGAATCCCTTCATCGCTCTGGCAGAGAGAACAACGACCGAAGATTTCGGCGCCTGCTACGGCTTCGCACTCATGTATTCCGGAAGTTTTCTGGCAGAGGCCGAGCTTGACCAGTACGACCAGGCCCGTCTGGTAATGGGCATCAACGACCGCCTGTTCAGCTATCCGGTAGGGCCCGGCGAGGACTTTGACACCCCCGCTGTGCTCATGACCTACACCCACAAGGGTCTGACCCGGATGAGCCACAACTACCACAACTTTATCCGGAACAATCTGAACAGGAGTAAGTTTGTCCGCGATGTGCGGCGTCCCGTCCTGATCAACACCTGGGAGGCGGCTTTCTTTGACTTCGATGATGAGAAGCTCATCGAGATCGCAAAGGCCGCCAAAGGCATGGGCGTCGAAATGATCGTCATGGATGACGGGTGGTTCGGCAAACGCGACGACGACAATTCCGGCCTGGGCGACTGGTATGTCAACGAAAAGAAGATCAAGTGCGGCCTCACAGAGCTGGTCCGCCAGATCAATGATCTGGGCATGAAATTCGGCATCTGGTTCGAGCCCGAGATGGTCTCCGAGGACTCCGACCTCTTCCGCGCTCATCCCGACTGGGCTATGGAGATTCCCGGACGAAGGGCGGTCCGGAGCCGCAACCAGCTGGCCCTCGATGTGGGCAGAAAGGAAGTCCAGGATTACCTGATCGAAAGTATCAACCGGATCCTGGACAGTGCCAACATCTATTATGTGAAATGGGACATCAACCGTGCCATCACGGATCTGTGGTCCAATGCACTCCCGCCGGAATGTCAGGGAGAGGTCTCCCACCGCTACGTCCTGGGCCTCTACCGCGTCATGGACGGCATCATCAAGACCCATCCGGACATCATGTTCGAAGGCTGCGCCGGAGGCGGCGGACGCTTCGATCCCGCCATGCTGACCTATTTTGTCCAGTACTGGAGTTCTGATAACACCAAGCCGTTGGACAACCTCAAACTCCACTACGGCTCCTCCTTCCTCTACCCGGTATGCACCATGGGTGCCCATGTCTCGGAAGCCAGCCCCATGGTTCCCTTCGAGACAAAAGCTGCCATTGCCATGTGCGGCACCTTTGGATATGAGCTGGACGCGACAAAGCTGAAAAAGAAAGAGATCCGTTCCTGCAAAAAAATGAGTGACCTCTACCACAAATATTACGACCTCAATTTCTTCGGCGATTACTACCGCCTGGCAAACCCCTTCGAGCAGGTCAATCTGGTTGCCTGGGAGAGTGTCGCAAAAGATAAGAGCGAAGCCCTGGTAACCGTGATCACGGTCAACCTGACCGTCAACGGCCCCCAGGAATACATCAAGTGCAAGGGTCTCTCTCCCAACACCCGTTACCGTGTCGAAGGAGACGGAAACACCCTGATCGCAAGCGGCATGGCACTCATGCACGCCGGCCTTCCCATTCCCCGGGAAATTCCTGAATACACTGCCTTCCTCTATCACTTGACTGCAATCGACGAATAAACCTGAAAAGGGGGAGACAGGGGACGG
>JAXJVC010000153.1:0-3845 GCA_036308745.1 Oscillospiraceae bacterium
GCCCAGGCACACAGGCCGTAAAATGCGCCGAAGATGCTGATGGAAATATCGTCCTTCTGGAAGGTCTTTTTCAGGAAGATGGCAAAGAACAGTCCCGCCAGTCCCAGCTTCACCGGCATCAGCAGAGAGAAGAACTCCAGCAGCAGCCCCTCCGGCACCAACACACTGAGAAGATTCAGTGGCGATGCCAGATAGTAGGAGATCAGGCCCAAATAATCCATGCCCATGCCCACATTCCAGCTGTAGAGCAGGCTTTCGCCGCTGCGCAGGGCATCCCGGTAGGCCACAAAGAAGGGGTAATACTGGTGGTACATATCGGAATACAGCATAGAATATCTGCCGAAGGGCTCATAGCCGCTGATAAGCATAACAAACAGCATCCCCAGAAACGGGAATGCAAAGGCCAGGGCCAGGAAATTCCATTTGAATTGTTTCTGCCGGGATAGTTTCATAGTGCGCCCCCAAGATGGATAGTATCTAAATAGTTTACCACGTTTTCTGCTATGGGTAAAGGGCTCCACCCATATATTTTCCGAAAAAAGGTTTAAGACTTTCTAAAGGAATGCCCCCTGCCGGTTGGCAGGGGGCTGTCGCTTACATATCGTTGTCCAGATCGTCAGGCTCGCCGTCGCCGTCCATGTCGGAGGTCATAACCTCACCAAAGCGGACCCGGCGCTTGATCTTCATATCCTCCACCTGCTTGTGGATCAGTTCCTTGACAAACAAAGGATCCTTCACGTTTTTCAGCACCAGGTTGGGCATGCTCTTATCGGAGGACATGACCACGATGGTACCCACGCCGAAGAGCCGCTGCCACAGACTGCGGCTGGTATCGATATCCCGAACCCGGTACAGCAGGACTTCATCATCCTTAATGTTCAGAAAGCCCACGGATACAAACAGCCGGTCTTCCGACAGGGAGTAGCGGGTAAAACTCAGGGGCAGACCAAAATACCGCTTGCGATCCTTCCACAGATGTTGAATGGTAGTTGCCATAATGACATCCTCCTTCTGGAGTATTTTGTTTTATTTTACCCCCTATAAGGAGGATTGTCAAGTTTGGCAGTGAAATATCCTGTTTTACAGGATCAGGCAGATCAATCCCGTTGCGCCTTCGTTGACGATCCTTGTGAGCGTCCCCCGGAACTTCCCCCGGACATCCTCAGGAAGCTGTACCAGCTTGGCAGTCAGCCCCTCCTGGATCATGTCGTAGACGGACTTTCCAAAAATGTTGCTCTGCCACAGCTTTTCAGGATCCTCCCCGGTCAGGTGGGCCACCAGGTCCTGAGACTGCTTTTCGTCCCCCACCATGGGGCTGATCTCCGTGTCAATGTCCACCCGGACCATATGGATAGAGGGTGCGCCTGCCTTCAGCTTCACGCCATAGGCCCCACCTTTGCGGACGATTTCCGGCTTTTCCAGCTTCATCTCCCCCGCCGCCGGCATGACGACCCCATATCCCGTTGCCTTTACCGCGGAGAGTGCGTCGGAAATCTTGTCGTATTCCTGCTTGATCCCGGAAAGCTCCGTCAGCAATGACAGAAGCTGGGCATCATTCTCAATGGGCATCCCCGCTTTGCTGCTGAGGATCTC
Source organism: Oscillospiraceae bacterium (assembly GCA_036308745.1). GTDB lineage: Bacteria > Bacillota > Clostridia > Oscillospirales > Oscillospiraceae > Faecousia. The sequence goes on from JAXJVC010000153.1 coordinate 1,594, forward strand.
ATAGAACAACGCCTCGGGAAGTACAATGGTGCAGGTCACAGTGCCGTCTGCCAGGTCCAGGCTCCGCAGATTGTAGTCCTGCACCTGATCCAGATCCCGGATCCCTGCCAGGGTCTCCTCTGCCTGACCCAGAGTCTGGATCTCTCCTGCCCTTTGCAGCAGTGCCTGGTAGAGCGCCGCCTTCACAGGATGGTCCTGTTCCAGGGCATCCAGCCACCGAGGCAGACGGACCCGAAGCTCTGTCATGGGGAAGGTGTAAAGCAACGCCTTCAGAAGCCGTACGATCCCCTCTACATCCAATGCCTGGCAGTCCGCCACCATGGGTTCCACGCCATACTCCTTATAAATCTGTTCCTTCACAACGTTGGCCGTTTCTCCGCCAGGGTTTCGGGAATTGACGATGACGAGATAGGGTTTCCCCGTAGCCTGCATATCCCGGATGGCCCGCCGCTCCGCATCCACATAGTCCTCCCGGGGAATATCGGTGATGGTTCCATCCGTTGTAACCACCAGGCCGATGGAGCAGTGTCCGTCCATGACTTTTTTCGTTCCCAGCTCCGCGGCATCCGTCATGGGGATCTCGTAATCAAACCAGGGCGTGGTCACCAGGCGGGGATTGCCGTCCTCTTCTGCCCCCACCGCCCCCTTAACCATGTACCCCACGGAATCGATCATCCGCACCCGGAGTTTGGCGGTGCCGTCCGGGGATATCTCCACCGCCTCCTCGGGAATAAATTTGGGGTCCGAGGTCATGATGGTCCTGCCGCTGCCGCTCTGGGGCAGCTCATCCCGGGCCCGTTCCCGTCGGTGGGGGTCGTCAATGCCAGGGATCACCAGTTCCTCCATGATCCGCTTGATCAGGGTGGATTTTCCGGTGCGCACCGGTCCCACCACGCCGATATAGACATTGCCGCCGGTGCGCATGGCAATATCCTGATAAATGCTATCCATAGCAAGCCTCCTCTTCCGGCAGGAGAGAGGGCTCCTGCCATGGTTTATCACAGGGTATGTCCGCCGGGAGGAAAATAGAACCGCCGGGAGAAATCCCGGCGGTTGTTCCACATCAAAGGCTATTCCATTTTGTTACGCCCCAGGTGACCATCAGGCGGTACAGCCCAAAGCAGGCTGCACTCAGGAGCGCTACGCACAGCACCAGGAAGACCATAGGCTTCAATCCGGTAACCAGGAAGCAGCCTGCCAGCGCCATGGGAACTGCCATGGAAACAAGCATACTGCCGCCTGCTGCGAAGCCTTGCTTCACGGGGTAGGCCTCACTGATCCAGTCCAGCCGTGCCCACAGCAGGCCGAAGACCATGCCAATCAGGCCGCACAGCAGGGTCAGCAGTCCGGGAACGATCATGCACAGCAGGATCTCCCCAAGACCGCAGCCATAGACAATGGCCAGCACCAGGCCGCCCAAAACCGTCACGGGAGTGGTCAGCAGGCAGTGGAACCACAGCTTCGCCCGCAGGATCACCTTTCCCGGAACAGGCATGGACTTCAGCACCCACAGATTCTTGCCCTCCAGGGATACCGAGGGGGCGGAAATAAAGGACATGGCATTCATAATGCCCATCATCCCACAGATGGCAGGGGCAATATACCCTGTCAGGTCCATGGATACCGCCAATTCCATCAGGGTATCCCGGAAGACCACACCAGCCACAGCCATAGCCCCGGTCATCAGAACACCCACTCCGCAGTTGGTCAGATACACAGGGCTACCCAGGAACCGCTTCCATTCCTTATGAATGATTGCCTGTGTGGCAGAGCCTGCCTTAACACTGGCCATGTCCAGCTTCCGCCGCTTGGTACTGCGGCTGGCGGTAGCCGCCCGCAGGAAGGTAGCAGAGAGCAGCCAGTACACCAGGCCAAACACACCGGCGCAGATGGCAAGGAACACCAGGAAATACAGCGCCTTTCCGGTGCAACCCATACCCATGGCATACAGAGGCCATACCCAGGTTCGAATCGCCTGGCCCATGGCGGTGCTGCCTGTGTTCATTGCGTTCATGATGGCCCCGGAATTGGCATAGCCCGCAAAATAGATCACCAGGAAGCCGATCATGTACACCAGGGAAGCCAGGGACTTGTTCATGCGGCTCAGCAGCCAGTGCAGACCCCAACCCAGCAGACAGGAAATCGCCTGGGACAGAAGAGTCACCGCCGCCAGCGTCAGCACCTGCAGGATAATATTAAGGAAAGATGCCTCTATCAGAACAGCGTACATCACCGTTGCTGGTACCATGACC
>JAXJVC010000154.1:0-3652 GCA_036308745.1 Oscillospiraceae bacterium
AGGAGCTGACTGCCTGGGTGGAGGAAAACAAGCAGCACATCTGCCACTGGGTCACCGTGGATGACCTGAGCCACCTGAAGCGGGGCGGCCGTATCAGCGCCACCACTGCACTGGTTGGCACCATGCTGAACATCAAGCCCATCATCTATGTCAACGAAGAGGGCAAGCTGATCAACACCGCCAAGGTCCGTGGCAGAAAAGCTGCCATTGACTTCCTGGTAAAGAAAGCCCAGGAGCTGGGTGAGGGCTATGACAACGAGACCATGTTCGTGGCTCACGGCGACTGCCCCGAGGATGCCGCCGCTCTGGAAGCCGCGCTGAAAGAAAAGTGCGGTGTTAAGAACGTCATCACCGGCTATGTCGGTCCTGTCATCGGCGCCCATACCGGTCCCGGCGTGCTGGTCGTGTTCTTCATGGGCAAGCAGCGCTAAGTGTATTTGAAAACCCGATGGGGCAATCCCATCGGGTTTTTTCGTCGATATGGCGTACCCTCTGCACCCACCATTGTAGGGAAGGGTCTTGACCCTCCCCTACAGATTTCCTATACAGACAGGGCTGGAATGCGGGTTTGCATTCCAGCCTTTCATAATTTCGTTATGCCTCTTCGTTATAGGTCAGGTCGCTGGTGGTGGTTGCGGTGCCGCTATCGATGGCGTTCTGGTATACCACCCGGACATGGCCGCCGGTGAAGTAGAGCTTGGTATGTTCGTCGATGCTGTAGGTAGAGGGCAGGTAGCTCAGATTCTCGATTTCCCAGGTGACGGTCATGGTCTTGTCCTGGTAGAAGGAATTGGGGAAGGTGTTGAAATAATAGAACTTGGCGCTGCCGGACACGGTGACGGTGCCGTCGGCGTTCAGCTTGCAGCGTACCTCCGCCGTCTGGCCGGTGAGCTTGCCCTCGGGATAATAATAGGTGGTGACCCAGCCGTTTTTGCTCTGGACGGCGTTGATGTTGTACTTACCGGCATTCCAGCTGCCTTCGATGGCCTGGAAGGTGGCGTAGCGCCGCAGCTCATTGCGCCGGGCGGCGACGTTGAACTCCTGGGGAGCGAAGGTGGTGGGGATCCGGTCGAAGCAATCCATACCCTCGGACAGCTTGCCATCGGCAAGGCTCTGCTCCGCCTGGCACAGCAGGATGTAGGAGCCGTAATCTGCGTTGTCCGGATTGCAATCCTGAGCCAGCTGGAAGTAAGTGACTGCCTCGCCGTAATCCTTCTGGATCAGCTTTTCCTTGGCATACAGGGCGGCGCACGCCTCCCGGTACTGCCGGGCATCAGCTACCTCCAGAGCATCCTCAAAGTAGCCCAGGGCAGTCAGATAATCCTTCTGCTCCATGGCAGCCAGACCCAGGGAATAGTGGCACTGGCCGATCTGGGCAGCGCTGTCGCTGTAGCCGTCGGCTTCCCGGAACTTCTGGATGGCTCCGGCGTAGTCGCCCTTTTCCATCAGGGCAATGGCACCGTGGTAGGCCTTCATCTGCTTCGTTTCGGTGATGCGGGCGTTGGCATCGGAATAGTCCTCTGCGGCAGTGAATTCCTCAATGGCCTTGTCGTAGTCACCGGCCTTTACCGCTTCCTCGCCCAGACGGTAATGCTCTGCCTTCCGGGCCTCCTCGGCGCGCTCAGGGGCATCCTCGTAGTCGCCTGCCAGCAGGTACTCCTCGTGAGCCTGCTGATACTTGCCCTGGTCCTCAAATGCCTGGGCGGCGGCGTAGTGGTCGGCGTGGCTCTTGTTCAGCAGCAGGAAGGTGGCAGCAAGGCCGATGACCACCACAGCGCAGACGATACCAAAAATTACCCACCATCTGGAACCGGACTTTTTCTTTTCAACCGCTTTCATATGCTTTCCTCTCTCTTCTTTCGTCTCAGGCTTTTATTTCTCTTCCTCGGGAACAAAATCCAGGGTAATGGATTTCAGAGTGGTGCGCAGCTGGGTAAACTTCACGCCGGCGGAATCCATCATCCGCTTGGAGGCCAGGGTAGACATGGAATCGGCGTACTTGTCAGACAGGTAATAGACCTCCTTCACGCCGCTCTGGATGATGGCCTTGGCGCACTCGTTGCAGGGGAACAGGGCAACATAGAGCTTACTTCCCCGCAGGTCCCGGCCGTTGGCGTTGAGAACGGCGTTCAACTCCGCGTGGACCACATAGGGGTACTTGGTGTCCGCGCCCTCCCGGTCCCAGGGATACTCGTCATCGGAGCAGCCCTTGGGCATACCGTTGTAGCCGGTAGAGATGATGATATTGTCCTGGGATACGATACAGGCACCCACCTGGGTATTGGGGTCCTTGCTGCGCCGTGCTGCCAGCATGGCGATGCCCATGAAATATTCATCCCAGTTAATGTAATCCGCGCGCTTCATAGCGTTTCCTCCCTGCTTTTTTTCTCATTATACAAAAAAAGCAGAACAGGCACAAGTACCAGTTCTGCTTTTGTGACAAATTTATTCTAATGCTGAGTAGGGCAGCCCGCCCTACCATATCTTTTCTTATTCAAAGAAGTCCTTCAGATTATCGAAGAATTTCTTGATCTTGGGGGTGGACTCGATGGTGCTTTCCAGCTGACGGAGCAGGTCCTTCTGCTCCTTGGTCAGGCGGGTGGGGGTCTCCACCACCACGGTGAAGCGATGGTTGCCACGGCGGCGGGGGTTGTTCACCTCAGGGATACCCTTCTCCCGCAGGACGAATTCCCGTCCGGTCTGGGTGCCTTCGGGCAGCTCGTACTCCACCTTGCCGTCCAGGGTAGGCACCTGGATCTTGGCGCCCAGGGCGGCCTGGGTAAAGGAAATGGGTACTTCACACAGCACATCCCGGTCCTCACGGCTGAAGATGGGATGGCGCTTGATGTAGATCTCCACCAGCAGGTCGCCGTTGGGGCCGCCGTTGGAGCCGACACAGCCCTCGCCCCGGACCCGAACGCTCTGGCCCGCATCCACACCGGCGGGGATCTTCACATTCACCCGGTTGGTGCGACGGACCTTGCCCTTGCCCTTACAGGTGGTGCAGGGGGTCTTGATGACCTTGCCCCGGCCGCTGCAGCGGGGGCAGGTGGTGGTGGACTGCATCTGCATACCCATGAAATTCTGGGTGGTGCGAACCTGACCACGGCCGCCGCACTGGGCGCAGGTCTCGATGGCCCCGTCGGCGGAGCCGCTGCCGTTACAGCTTCCGCAGTTCTCAATCCGCTGGGAGGCCACTTCCTTCTCACAGCCGAAGGCGGCTTCCTCGAAGGTCAGCTCCAGCTTGGCCATGACGTTCTCGCCCCGGCGCTGGGCGGTCTGGCTGGAGGCCCGGCTGCTGCCGCCACCGAAGAACTCGCTGAAAATATCGCCGAAGTCGCCGAATCCACCGAAGCCGCCGCCGAAACCGCCGCCGTAGCCGCCGGCACCGGCACCGGCACCGAAGTTGGGGTCTACGCCGGCAAAGCCGTACTGGTCATAGTGGGCCCGCTTTTCGTCGTTGGACAGGACTTCATAGGCCTCGCCCACCTCCTTGAACTTCTCCTCGGCGGTCTTGTCGCCGGGGTTCCGGTCAGGGTGGTACTTCATGGCGCTTTTGCGGTAGGCCTTCTTTATTTCCTCGGCACTGGCGCCCTTCTCGACGCCCAGTACCTCATAGTAATCACGTTTGTTTTCTGCCATTTTCGTATAC
>JAXJVC010000155.1:0-1764 GCA_036308745.1 Oscillospiraceae bacterium
GAACATCCTGCCTGCATTCCAGTCCATCTTTGTGGGTGCTTTCAGCCCCGAGGCTGTGATGGGCGGTGCTATCGGTATCAGCATCAAGGAGGCTATCCGTTTCGGTGTTGCCCGCGGTCTGTTCTCCAATGAAGCCGGTATGGGTTCTACTCCCCATGCCCACGCTATGGCTAAGGTTGCCAAGCCCCAGGATCAGGGTGCCGTGGCGATGGTTGGTGTGTTCATCGATACCTTCATCGTTCTGACCATGACTGCTCTGGTCATCCTGACCTCTGGCATGCTGGGCACCACTGGTGCTGACGGCCAGATGCTCACTGCCACCGCACTGGCACAGGCTGCTTTCAACAATTCCTTCGGCTCTTTTGGCAGTGTCTTCGTTGCCATTTGCCTGCTGTTCTTTGCCTTCTCCACCATCATTGGCTGGTACTTCTTCGGCGAGAGCAATGTGAAGGCTCTGTTTGGCGGCAGCAAGAAGGCTACTGTTATTTACGGCATCATCGCTCTGGTGTTCATTGTTGTAGGCTCCTTCCAGAAGGTCGGCCTGGTTTGGGATATGTCCGATATGTTCAACGGTCTGATGGTTATTCCCAACCTGCTGGCTGTCCTGGCTCTCAGCGGCCTTGTTGCCAAGTTCGCAAAGGACGACAACTTCCGCGGATAATATGAATCCCTCGATTCTGTATTCAGAGTCGAGGGATTATTTGTTAGCACAAAAATGCTTATCTGCTCATGCGCCCAACAGGCTCTGGTCAAACTCATACAGCGCCATATTGATCTCCACCACGTTGTAATTCTTCTGCTCGATGAAATAGCAGATAATCAGATCAAACTTACTGCTGTTGGACAGGGCATAGCCTGCCCGGCCGATGAGATCCTTGGTCTGCTCCAGATTCAGTTCCAGCGCCAGGGCCAGGGCAATGGCCGTCTGCTTGGTGGGCTTGTAGTCCGGATTATTCCGGATCTTGGAGAAGTGCTGCTTGGAGAGGTTTGCCTTCTTGTAAATTTCCGAATCCTTCTTGCCGGTCTTGTCAATGAGTTTCAGCAGAGTCTCCGTAAATCCCGCATCCGCCTGGCTCAGAAGCTCCTTCAGAGATGCCGGTTTTGGCTTTGCCTCTACGGGCATCGACATCGGTGCGCAGGGTGCAGCATCTTCACACACAGCGCTCTTCCTGAACAGATCCCGATCTCTGCGGCGGCGGATGCTCTGCTGACGGTACTCCTTCGTACCTCCATATGTAGACTCTTCCCAGAGATCCACATAGTGATCATCTATGTAGCTGGCAATGTTGTGGAACAGTTTTTCCGACAGCTTATAGGCGCTGTGACCAAACACCACCAGATAGATCTGCATCTCATGTTCCAGAAGAAACTCGCTGAAAGCAGCAACGGCAATCTGCAGTGCCTTGTCCTTCGGAAAACCATAATTATTGGTAGCGATCAGAGGGAAGGCGATGGATTTGCAGTCATGTACCAATGCCAGTTTCAAAGACTCATCATAGCAGCTGCGGAGCAGAGCTTCCTCCCCGTAGCTGCCGCCATCCCACACTGGCCCTACCGTGTGAATGACATACTTAGCATGCAGCCGGAATGCAGGTGTGATGGCCGCCTGTCCCATAGCGATAGGGCCAATCTTCTGCCGGGCAGCCAGCAGTTCCGGACCAGCCTTTTCATGAATGCTGGAATCGGTACCCAGTCCGACAACAGGTCGGGGATTTGCCGAATTTACAATGGCATCCACCCGCATATTGGTGATATCATTTCTGA
>JAXJVC010000156.1:0-16135 GCA_036308745.1 Oscillospiraceae bacterium
AAAAGAGACAGACTCAAATGAGCCTGTCTCTTTTTCATTACAGCAGTTTACTGCATTGATCCAGTATGGCATTTGCCGCCTGTTCCTTGGTCAACATAGGCAGTTCGATGGTCTCCTCTTTGGTGATCATGGTAATCACATTGGTATCCACACCGAAACCGGCACCGGACTGCTTTAGGTTGTTAGCGCAGATCATATCTACATTTTTCTTTTCCAGCTTCGCCCGGCTGTTTTCCAGCATATCCTGAGTCTCCATGGAGAAGCCGCAAATGACCTGACCGGGCCTGCGATGTTCTCCAAGATACTTCAGAATGTCCTGGGTACGCTTCAGAGGGATAAACATATCGCCGTCTTTTTTCTTTACCTTGTTATCGGAATAATCGGCGGGGGTATAGTCAGCCACAGCAGCGGCCTTGATGATGATATCGCACTCCTGTGCGTTTTTCGTAACCGCATCAAACATATCCTGTGCAGATGTGACGCTTATCACATTCACAAAGGGCGGGGGAGTGATCACAGTAGGACCTGTGACCAGGGTGACTTCCGCACCCCGAAGCATGGCCATTTTGGCAAGGGCATAACCCATTTTTCCGGTGGAATGGTTGGTCAGATAACGAACCGGATCCAGTGATTCCCGGGTCGGTCCGGCTGTGACCAGAATGTGCTTTCCGACAAGATCGTGAGAAAATGCCAGATATTTCAGAATATGCTGCACCAGATCCTCCGGCTCGGGCATCTTGCCTTTACCCACAGCGCCACAGGCCAGTCGTCCGCTGGCGGGTTCAATCACATCCCAGCCGTATTTGCGCAGGATTTCAAGATTGTCCTGGGTCACGGGATTCGCATACATATTGGTATTCATGGCTGGGGCAATCAGCTTGGGGCATTTACAGGCGAGTACAGTAGTGGTCAGCATATCATCCGCCAAACCGTGAGCCAGTTTAGCGCAGACATTTGCTGTGGCAGGTGCAACGATCACCAGATCCGTCCGCTGGGCCAGAGAAATATGCTCCACCTGATGGCTGAAATTCCGGTCAAAAGTATCTACCATAGTCCGGCGCCCGGTAAGCTGTTCAAAAGTAAGCGGTGTTACGAACTGGGTTGCGTTTTGGGTCATGACAACTTCAACTGCGGCGTGCTGCTTGACCAGTGCAGATGCCAGCGCAGCAGCTTTATACGCAGCAATTCCGCCGGTGACACCCAGAAGGATGGTTTTTCCTTTCAGCATAGTTACGCCTCCTGATATAAAAATCTGGATATATTATAGCCTCAAATTTGTGGAATGTAAAGGGCGCAAAATTCTTGTATTCTTTTGTCCTGCCTGATATAATATACAGGCAGCAAATGCTGAATAATGCGCTGTATCCTCCCAGGAGGAACGGCAGCAGGAGGAAATGAATATGCAAAATCGGAAATTCGACACCCGATACATGGCAATGCTTGCCATGCTCTGCGGTGTCTTGCTCGTTATGGGTATGACAGGAATCGGCTTTATTCCGCTTCCGGTGATCAAGGCCACCACCATGCACATCCCGGTGATTCTGGGAGCCATCTTGCTGGGCCCCGGTGCCGGCGGCATCCTTGGCGGATTGTTTGGCCTGTGTTCCATATGGACCAACACCGTCTCTCCCGGACTTCTGTCTTTCGCATTCTCTCCCTTTATGACAACAGAGGGCTTCCCCGGGGTTCTGAAAAGCATCTGGATCGCACTGGGATGCCGCATCCTGTTCGGTATCCTTGCAGGGTGGCTTTGGAAACTCCTGAAAAAGATCACTGCTAATGATTATGCTGTGATCCCCATAACTGCGGCAGTTTCTACACTGCTACATACCTGCCTGGTCATGGGCAGTATTTACCTGCTTCTTGCACAGCAGTATGCCGGCGCAAAAAATGTGGCTCTTTCCGCTGTGTTCGGTCTGATCATGGGTACTGTGACTGCCTCCGGTATCCCGGAAGCAATCGCTGCCGCGATCCTCGTCACCGTAATCGGAAAAGCACTTCTAAAGTTCATTGCCCGGCTGAAGAAACGATAAGGAGAGATCAATATGCTTCTTGCGATCGATATCGGTAATACCAATCTTGTGATCGGCTGCTTTGAAAACGATGAGATCGTTTTCAAAGCCCGGATCGCGACAGACCGTACCCGGACATCGGACCAATATGGTGTTGAGATCAAGAATATGATGGAGGCTTACGGTGTCCATGTTTCGGACATTGAGGACTGCATCATTTCTTCTGTCGTGCCGCCAGTGTTTAATTCCGTCCGTACCGGGGTTATCAAGGTCATCGGAAAACAGCCCATGGTGGTTGGTCCCGGATTGAAAACCGGGCTGAACATTCATATGGATGTCCCCTCCCAGGTGGGCAGTGACCGGATCGTCATTGCCGTGGCTGCACTGGCAGAATACAAAGCGCCTCTGATCCTGATGGACATGGGTACAGCTACCACCATCGAGGTGGTGGAACCGGATAATGTATATATAGGCGGCGTGATTTTCCCCGGCGTCAGAATCTCCCTGGACGCATTGACCAGCCGTGCTGCGCAGCTTCCCGGCATCAGTCTGGACAAACCCAGGAACGTTATCGGAAAAAACACGGTGGACAGTATGCGCAGCGGTATGATGTACGGCACCGCAGCCATGATCGACGGGCTGGTAGAACGGATCGAAGCGGAGTTGGGACACGCCTCTACACTGATTGCCACCGGCGGCATGGCCCAGTTCATTACTCCCTTGTGTAAGCGGGAGATCATTCTGGAAAAAGACCTGCTTCTGAAGGGTCTGAACATACTCTACAAAAAGAATAAGCGGTAACATCTTCCCGGCAGCCTGGCTGCCGGGATCTTTTTTTCTCTGCCTGTACTATCACGCAATTCCTGTGCATAGTCTTTCCCAGGAGTGATGCAAATGAGGTGCGCATGGAAAGAGCTGCTGGGTATTCTACCTGCCTGGCTTCGACCGGATGTGGACAAGCTCGGAAAAGACCAACTGCAGGAACTGCGATTACGGTGCAATGCACCGCCAGAGCTGACGCTGGCAACAGGAGTCCGGTATCTGGACAGAATCGTAAGCACAGAAGATATCCGCTTCTGTGTCAACACCGCAAGCCAGTATTCTCCCTGGTCTGCCGGAACTGTAGCCCAGGGATATATAACCGCTCCCGGCGGCCACAGAATTGGGCTGTGCGGACAGGCAGTCTCTCAAAACGGAAGCATTACCGGAATACGGGAGATCCACTCGTTATGCATCCGGGTTGCGAGAGATTTTCCAGGCGTCGGAAAGGATGCTGCTGCTCACGTCGGTTCCATACTGATCCTCGGTGCTCCAGGCTGGGGGAAAACCACCCTTCTTCGGGATTTAATCCGACAGCTTGCAGAGAAGGAAACGGTGACCGTGATCGATGAGAGGGGAGAGCTGTTCCCCAAAGGGATCCCCAGGGGAAAACGAATGGACATACTGACCGGCTGTCCAAAACCTGCGGGACTAGACATGGCTGTCAGAACAATGACGCCCCGGTATATCGCAGTGGATGAGATCACTGCCGAAGCGGATGCACAAGCTGTGATCCACGCTGTAGGCTGCGGTATTCGGCTTTTAGCTACAGCCCATGCAACAAATGCCCGGGATCTTCTTCTGCGGCCAGTTTACAGACCCCTTTGTGAAAACAGAGTCTTTGACAGATTGGTGATCTTACACTCGGACAAGTCGTATCACACAGAAAGGATGGGAACATGAATTACAAATGGATCGGTGCGGTCCTTGTGGTCATTGGCTGCGGCAGTGTAGGATTCACAGCTGCAGCCAACCACAAGCGGGAAGAAAAAATACTGATACAGCTTCTGGATGTACTGAAGTTTATGCAATGCGAGCTGCAGTACCGCCTTACACCGCTGCCAGAATTATGCCGCCAGGCCGGACAGTACGCAAAAGATGTTTTACGCTGCGTGTTACTGACATTTGTCAAAGAATTGGAGGCTCAGATTGCGCCTGACCCTCTGAGCTGTATGCGTGCGGCGGTCGCTTGCAGCAGGGAAGTCCCCGAAAATGTACAAGCTGTTTTGCTTCAGCTTGGTCAGACCTTGGGACACTTTGATCTACCCGGTCAGCTTCAGGGGCTACAGAGCGCCCAGGAAGCCTGCAGGATGCGTCTGAAGGAGATGGAAAAGAGCCGCGACGAACGGCTGCGTGGGTATCAAACATTAGGGCTTTGCGCAGGTGCAGCCCTGGTCATTTTATTTATTTGAATATGGAAATTGATCTGATTTTCAAAATCGCAGCCATCGGCATCATCGTATCCATCCTGAACCAGGTGCTTTCGCGCTCCGGCCGTGAAGAGCAGGCCACCATGACGAGCCTGGCAGGCCTGGTGGTGGTCCTGATGATGCTGGCTCAAAAAATCGCAGATCTCTTTGATCTGGTCAAGACCCTGTTTCAATTCTGATGGAGCTGTTTTGGAAAGCTGCTGCAGTGGGCTTGCTGGCGGTGGTCCTGTGTCTGACGCTGGGAAAGCCGGGAAAGGATATGGGAACGCTCCTTTCTATGGCAGCCTGCTGTCTGATAGCCATGGTTGTTATGGCATATCTGGAACCAGTTCTGGATTTTATGCGAGAGTTGGAGGAAGTTGGAGATCTTCAGGGAGATATGCTGGGGATCCTCCTGAAAGCCATGGGAATTGGACTGGTTTCTGAAGTCGCCAGCATGGTCTGTACAGATGCAGGAAACAGTTCCTTGGGGAAAACACTTCAAATGCTGGGAGGAACCGCGGTCCTCTGGCTTTCCATCCCCATATTTCGTGCCTTATTGGAATTGATCCAGCAGATCCTGGGAGAGATCAGATGAAGCTTATTATATTTGTCGTGATTCTTTCTTTTTGCGTGATGCCTGTAACCGCGGTGGATATTTCCGCCCCCACTGTCCCGGAAGCAGGCGAAGAATATATGCCCCAGTCTACCAACTTTGCAGAAGGACTACAGGAACTCCTGCGTTCTGCCCTTGGCCGCGTTCGTCCTGACCTGGCGGAGGCTTCCAAAGTCTGTCTTTCTCTGATCGCGGCTGTTTTCATGGTGTCCATACTGCAGTCCTTTTCCGGAATGGCGAAGACCACAACGGAATTTGCCGGTGCCGTTACGGTTGCGACGGTACTTCTGCTGAGCACAAACTCCATGATCCGCCTGGGTTCCCAAACGGTAACGGAACTAAGTGCCTATGGAAAACTTCTGCTTCCTGTCATGACCGCCGCACTTGCTGCCCAGGGAGGGGTAACGTCTTCGGCTGCCCTCTATGGCGGTACTTCCGTATTCATCGCTGTTCTCGGCGCACTGATATCCAACCTATTGGTCCCCCTGGTGTATCTGTATCTTGCCCTGGCAACCGCAAACTGCGCGATGGGGGAGGATGTGCTGAAGAAGATGCGGGACTTCCTGAAGTGGCTGATAAGCTGGTGCCTAAAAACCATGCTTACCGTATTTACCACATACATGGGCATTACCGGGGTCATCACCGGTACAACGGATGCAGCCGCATTGAAGGCTACGAAAATGACCATCTCTTCCTTTGTGCCTGTGGTGGGCAGTATCCTTTCTGAAGCATCGGAAGCGGTTTTGGTCAGTGCGGGAATAGCAAAAAACGCCGCAGGGATCTATGGCATTTTTGCCATTCTGGCGCTGTTTCTGGAACCGTTTTTACGAATCGGTGCCCATTACCTCATGCTGAAGCTCACTGCGGCTGTCTGCAATGTGTTTGGTGAGAAAAGAGCCACGGACCTGATTGAAGACTTCTCCAGTGCAATGGGGTTCCTGCTGGGAATGACAGGTTCCATTTGTCTACTTTTACTGATCAGTACCGTATGTTTCCTGAAAGGAGCAGCATAATGGACGGACTGCGCCATTACATCATCGCGATAACCGCCGCAGCAATTTTGTGCGGGATGGTAAAAAGCATATCCGAAAAAGTAGCTTCCGGCAAAATCATTAAGCTGATATGCAGCCTGTTCCTGGGTTTTACGGTGCTGAAGCCCATCACCCAGATCGATCTGTCCCAATTGGCAGAAGTCTCCCTTCCCTATGCCGATGAGGCGGTCCGGGCCGCAGCCCTGGGAGAAAAACTTTCCCAGGATGCGTTGATGAACATCATAAAGGTGGAAGCAGAAGCATATATCTTGGACAAAGCCGCAGCAATGAATGTGTCCCTGGAGGTTAGCGTTACGGTCGAAGGAGATCCTCCGGTGCCTGCCGCTGCTCAGCTTTCCGGGGAGGTGTCACCATATGCAAAACAACAGTTGGAAAAGATCCTTTGGGAGGATCTTGGTATTTCAAAGGAGTATCTGGAATGGACTGGATAAGTGTCAGCAACAAGTGGATGGATTACATAAAGAAATACCGATATGTGGCTCTGGTCCTCCTGGCAGGATTGATCCTCATGGTTCTTCCGGGAGGAAATCAATCTCAGGAAGATACCCCGAAGGTTACAAATCCGTCAGAACAACCGCAAGATCTGCAGGATTCCCTTGCCCAGATTCTGAGCCAAATTGAAGGCGCTGGAAAGGTGAAAGTATTACTTACGGAAGCGGCAGGGGAGGAGGTCCTGTATCAGACGGATGAAGACATCGACCAGTCCGATCAATCCAGGGATGTTCGCAGGGAAACTGTCTTGGTCACAGATGCACAGCGATCCCAGAATGGCCTTGTTCGGCAAGTGAATCCACCGCAGTACCAAGGAGCGGTCATTCTGTGTCAGGGTGCCGGAAGCCCTTCTGTAAAACTTTCCGTAGTAGAGGCAGTCTCAGATGCCACCGGCCTTACCTATGACCGGATAACCGTTTTGAAAATGAAATGAATGGAGGCATATTCATGAAGGTTTGGAAAAAGAATCTGGTTGCAGCCGCTGTGCTGGTAACCGTATGTGCAGGAATCTATGTGAATTGGCTGTACACAGAAGAAAATGTTGCGGCAGATCTGACAGATACCCTGGATGTTGAAAAAGTCATGTCGGACGAAGCTCTGGTTTTGAGTGAGGATATGGCGGCCATTGCTTCAGGAGAGGATGTGCAGACCACCGCCTCCGATTATTTCGCCGCTGTCCGTCTTTCCCGTCAGGAGGCACGGGATAATGCGGTAAACCTGCTCCAGGAGGCTATGGCCTATTCGGGAGAAAGCAGCAAGGAAGCAGAATCTTCCATGGAGCTGGAGCAAATCGTACAGACAGCCCTCAGCGAGGCCCAAATCGAGAGCCTGATCATCGCCAAGGGCTATACGGACTGCGTTGCCTATATGAGCGCGGAGGGCATCTCTGTCGCGGTGTCTGCCCCTGAGGGTGGTCTGCAGCAGGAGGATGTGGCTGTAATCGCCGATATTGTTATGGCACAGTCGGAATATGACCTGGATGACATCCGGGTCGTAGAGGTTCAGTGACCATTTCCCCGGAGGTGCCATTGCCCCTCCGGGGAAAAATTCGCCGCTGCATAACAAAACTGTTGTATTTTTCTGGATTTGTGGTATGATATACAAAAGTATGTCATGTCAAAGGGCATGACAGTGAATTTAGGAGGTTATCCCTATGGCTGAATATAAGCAGTACATCACCCAGGTTCAGGAAAATGGCAATGTGATGATTTCTGAAAACGTCGTTGCTGCGATCGTTGCACATACCCTTGCAGAGATCGATGGCATTGGTTCTCTGGGCACCAAGCCCGGCATTACCGTTCAGGATTTTGATACCAAGAAGCACTGGAACAAGAGCCTGAAGGTCCTCATCGCAGAGGACAACAGCGTTACCATCGACTGCAGCCTGATGATCAAGTATGGCTACAGTGTTGTAGACGTATCTGAGGCTGTACAGCAGGCTGTAACCGCCAACGTGGAATCCACCGCCGGCGTTAAGGTTACCGAAGTCAACGTAAACGTCTGCGGCATCGTTCGCTAAGGGGCTGCGCTATGACAAGAGCCAATGCCAGAGAACTGGCAGTACATCTGATTTATGGCCGGATTTTTACCGGCGAAGAGCCCGAGCAGGTAGTGTCCCTGCGGTTGGACAAGGAATACTATGATAAACTCTCTGCCGAGAACGACGTATATTCCGAGCGTCCCAGCCGGGCTCAGCTGCGCTATATCGATTCCGTTGTGGCAGGCGTTGCCAACCGGGAAGAAGAGCTGAATGCCCAGATCCAGAAGTTTTCCATCGGCTGGGACATCAGCCGCATTTCCAAGCTGACCCGCTGCGTCATGCAGCTGGCTATCTACGAGACTCTTTATGTAGAAGATGTTCCCGTGGGTGTGGCCGTTTCCGAGGCCGTGCGTCTGGCAAAGAAGTATGACGGAAACGACACCGGTGCCTTCGTCAACGGCATTCTGGGTTCCTTTGCCCGGAGCCTGACCACCCCTAAGACCGAGGATGCGCAATGAGTGTGATCGGCATCGATACCAGCAATTATACCACCTCCATTGCTTATTTCGACGGCATTGGCGGTGAGAATTGCTCCAGGCTTCTGCCTGTAAAGCAGGGAGAGCTTGGCTTGCGTCAGTCTGACGCTGTATTTGCCCATATCAAAAGCCTGCCGGAGCTTTCCGGCAGGCTGTTTTCCCATGTGAAGGCAGACGCCATCACCGCAGTTGGTGTCAGCACCCGACCCCGGGCAGTGGAAGGAAGCTATATGCCCTGCTTTATGGTGGGATATTCCCACGCAAAGCTTCTTTCGGACAGCCTTGGTGTACCCCTGGTGGAGGTTTCTCATCAACAGGGCCATGTGGCAGCCTCTCTATGGAGTGCCGGTCATTTGGAGCTGATGGATCAACCTCATTTGGCTTGGCATCTGTCCGGCGGCACAACGGAGCTTCTGCTGGTAGAACCGGAAGGCAAGAACGTCCGCTGCACCAAGATCGGCGGCACCACAGACATTTCCGCCGGTCAGCTCATTGACCGTACGGGACAGCTCCTGGAGCTGCCGTTCCCCTCAGGGAAGCATTTGGATACCTTGAGCAAAGAGGCTTCCATGAAGGAAGTCTTTAAGGTCAAGTGCGCCAATATGGAATTTTCTCTGTCCGGTGTCCAGAATAAGGTACAGCAGTTCCACGCTGCCCATAATAACGGAGCGGAAACCGCAGCCTACGCCCTCCGATGCGTTGCAAAAGCCGTGTATCAGGCAACGGAGCAGGCGCTGAATGCCTATCCCGGTCTGCGGGTAGTTTTCTCCGGCGGTGTAGCATCCAATTCCATGCTCCGTGAGATCATCGCACCACTGGATCCTATCTTTTCCCAGCCCCAGTATTCCACCGACAACGCCATTGGCGTTGCCGTTCTGACTCACCGCATTACGGAGGCATAATATGGCACAGCAGGTTCTTTCCATTACCCAGTTAAATGAATATATCCGGGGCAAAATGGATGCGGATGCTCTGCTGAATCAGGTTGCAGTCCGGGGTGAGATAAGCAATTACAAGCAGTATCCCTCCGGTCACCACTATTTCACCTTGAAGGACGAAGGTGCCGCGCTAAAATGTGTCATGTTTAAGGGTAATGCCATGCGCCTTCGGTTTCGTCCGGAAAACGGCATGAAGGTCATTGCCATGGGTAAGGTCTCCGTTTATCCCCGGGACGGAGCTTACCAGCTTTACTGCACCGCCATGGCAATGGACGGCGTAGGTGATCTCTATGCTGCCTTTGAGCAGCTAAAGAAAAAACTTGCCGCACAGGGACTGTTCGATCCTGCCCACAAACAGCCGCTTCCCAAATATCCCGGCACCATCGGCATCATTACCAGCTCCGCAGGTGCCGCGGTCCATGATATGCTGCGGATCCTGCGAAAGCGGTATCCCTTGACCCAGGTAAAGCTGCTGCCTGTCCGGGTACAGGGTGTGGAAGCCCCCGGTGAGATTGCCGCAGCCATCCGCTATGCCAACCATTATCAACTGGCTGACCTTTTGATCGTAGGCCGGGGCGGTGGTTCCATTGAAGACCTTTGGGCATTCAACGACGAACGTGTGGCTCACGCCATATATGAATCCAAAATCCCTGTGATATCTGCCGTGGGACATGAGCCGGATGTGACCATTTCTGACTATGTTGCCGATCTGCGGGCAGCTACACCTTCCAATGCTGCGGAGTTGGCTGTTCCGGACCGGGACGCACTTTCCCAAAATCTGGACAGCATATGCTCCGCAATGGCGGCTGCCCTGAATCGTCAACTGAAGTCCTCCCGGCAGCATTTGCAGGTTCTTTCCCAGTCTCCCACGCTGCGCAGTCCCACCGGATATCTGGAACAGAAGGGCAGGGAACTGGAACTTTTGAAAAACCGCATGATTTCCGCACAAAAAAATTTCATCTCCCGAAAGAATCAGCGATATATCGCCGCTGTTTCCAAGCTGGATGCCATGAGCCCGCTGAAAGTTCTCAGCCGGGGCTATGCTATGGCCCAGACCCAGGAGGGGTCTGTTGTGCGTAGTGTCTCCCAGGTAGAGCTGGGTGAGCGGATCACAGTATCCTTGAGCGATGGAACCCTTTCCGCAACCGTTATGGATAAGAAGGAGAATGCATGATGAATAAGCCCAATCAGACATTTGAGGAATCTATGGTCCGCCTGGAGCAGATCGTCCGCGCCATGGAGCGGGGCGATGTTGCTTTGGAAGAATCCCTGAACCTATTTCAAGAAGGCACAGAGCTGGTCAGAAACTGCCAAAAGCTCCTGGATGAGGCCCAGCTTCAGGTAAAGAAAATCATGACTTCTGCCGACGGAAGTCCTGTAGAGGAGGATTTTCGGGATGAACTTTGAGGAGCGTACCCGGGAATACCGGGAATATATTGAGAATTTTCTGAAAGACCTGTACGCCCAGTTGCACGAGCAGCCCCAGAAGCCCCTCTATGAAGCCATGGAATACAGCCTGCTGGCTGGTGGCAAACGGCTGCGCCCAATCTTCGCATTTGAATTCTGCCATATGTGCGGTGCGGACTGGAAAAAAGCAGCCCCCTTCGCCGCAGCCATTGAGATGATCCATACTTACAGCCTGATCCATGATGATCTTCCTGCCATGGACAATGATGATCTCCGCCGGGGCAGACCCACCAATCACAAGGTATTTGGCGAAGCCATGGCGATCCTTGCAGGCGACGCCCTGCTGACGGACGCTTTTTCCGTGGCAGCCAAGGCAGAGATCAAGGATCTGGAAGCTTTCCGCACCGCCATCGGCATTCTCTCCGAATGTGCCGGCTCCAACGGCATGGTAGGCGGGCAGGTCCTGGATATCATGAGTGAGGAACGGGAACTGACAGAAAAGGAAGTTCTGGACATCCAGAGCCGAAAAACCGGCTGTCTCATCAGCGCTGCCTGCAGCCTTGGCACCATTGCCGGCGGCGGAACCCAGGAGCAGTTTGAAGCCGCCTGCCAGTTTGCCGCCCATATCGGCCTCGCCTTCCAGATCCGGGACGATATGCTGGATGTTATCGGCACCCAGGAGGAGATGGGCAAAGGCGTTGGCACCGATGCAGCAAAAAACACCTTCGTCCGCCTGCATGGACTGGAAACCTGTGAAGCCCTTGTAGCAAAATATACAGGCTCGGCGATGGAGGCATTGAACGCCTTTGAAGACAGCCGCTATATGCAGATGCTGGCCCGCAGCCTGACGGAGAGAAGAACATAAGATAAAATTTGAGCCATGACCTGATCGGTCATGGCTCATTTCCATTACTGGATATCTTCGTCGGTGAAACGGTCGCCGCATTCGGGGCAGAACTTGGGGGGATTCTTGGGGTCTGCAGGTTCCCAGCCACACTTGTCACAGCGGTACAAAGGAGCACCGGCAGGTTTCTTGGCACCACATTCGGGGCAGAACTTACCCTTGTTGACGCTGCCGCAGCTGCAGGTCCAGCCATCACCGGCGGGCTTGGATGCGCCGCATTCCATGCAGAACTTACCGGTGTTTGTTGCACCGCAGGCGCACTTCCAGCTATTGGCCGCTGCCGCAGGAGCAGGAGCAACAGGTGCTGCCATAGGCTGCTGCATGGGCTGCTGATTCATCTGGAACAGGGAATTGGCGTTCAGGCCACCGGCCATCTGTGCCATGTTCATACCCATAAAGCCCATCATGGCTCCTGCTTCGTTGCCAGCAGCAGTTTTCATAGCCTCTGCCTGTGCCTCTACCATATGTGCAGCTGCCATGTTCGTATTACGCAGGGTAGCGGTACGCTGCAGCTTCTTAATGTACTCTTCGTCCTCGGGGGGAGCAGAGGGGGGATTCATAATCACGGAGACAACGTTGATGCCTCTGAGTTTTTTCCACTTATTGGAGAGCACCTCGTTCATGGCCTCCGCAATTTCTACGGCATGGCCGGGCAGCTCATAATAACGGATACCCTGGGCAGAAACCCGAGCCAGAGCAGGCTGCAGAGCAGTAATAAACTCACCCTTCAAGGTGCTGTCCAGCCGGCTGCGGAGATAATCCTGCTCCACATTGCCGCAGACATTTTTATAGAACAGCATAGGATCCTTGATCTCATAGATATATTCACCGTTGCAACGGATGGATGTATCCATATCCAGGCCAATATTGTTGTCCACAACACGGAAGGGGATGGGGGTGGGGGTGCCGTACTTATTGCCGCCAACATGCTTCAGATTGAAGAAGTAGACACGCTGGTCCTTACCGGTATCACCGCCAAAGGTAAAACGGCGCTTCATGTTCTCCCAGGAACCCTTCAGTCCTTCGCCCAGGCCACCGTAGAAAATGGTGGATTCGGAGGAAGCATCCCAAGTAAATTCACCGGCTTCTGCAGCAAATTCCACGATCTTGCCCTGGTCCACGATCATCATACACTGACCTTCGTTGACCGCAATACAGGCGCCATTGGAAACGATATTGTCCGTACCGTTGGTGTTGCTGCTGCGGTTTCCGATTCTCTTCTTACCCTTGGTAACCAGAACATCTTCAGGCATGGCATCACAGTAGTAAAATTCTCTCCACTGATCACCAACAACGGTTCCAAAGGTACCAAGTGCTGCTTTAATAAGACCCATAATGCATTCTCCTTTTATGTAATAAATTATTTATTAGAATTTTCCGCCCCTGCCGCCGTGGCTTCGGCCGCTGGAGCTTCTGTGAACACTGCTGCCACCACGGCTGTGGCTGCTGCCGCTGCTGCTGTTTTCCTGGCGACGTACCTTTGTTGTCCGGCTGTAAAGATACATATCCCGATGGGTATGCAGATTAAAGCTTCCAGGCTCCAGATAGCTCTCTGCGCTGCGCTGCTTGCGCTTGGAGTTCATGGAGCCGCGCATGATCACAATGGCAATACCCGCTGCCGCCGCGCCCACAAGCAGAGACCCGAGGAAGAGGATCACCAGCGGTTTGCGCTCTTCTTCATAATAGATGTCGATAGGCCGTCCTGCTTCGTATGCGTCAAAATAGTCAGGAAGCGCATCCAGATATACATCGAAGGCTGTGTAGTAGTCTCCACTGGACAGATAGGGAACCACAAGTTCTCCCAGACGGTCCAGACCGTAATCCGAGAATGCGGTGATGGCTTTACCACTGGTGCTTATGTACCATTCCCGATGATTCATATCCAGGAGAAAAAGGAGTCCGGAATAGTCAGCGCCATAGCCGTAGTCTCTGCTGTCATAAAGATCATCTGCAAGGACCTGGGCGGTGGCACCATCTGGTGCATCGATGGTTATGATTACAACATCCATTTGATAGGTACGGGAAAGCTCACTTGCCTTTTGCTCCAGTGCTGTGCGTTCCGCAGCTGTAAACAATCCGGAATTGTCCTCCACCAAGGAGAACTCCGAAGCTGCGGATGCGCCCAAAATAAGTGCGCACATCAAACAGATGCTCAGAAGAATGGATAATAGTATACGTTTCATTCCGGCACCTCCTTACAGCATCTGGATCAGCGTGCCCAGGACTGTTACACCCGCGCAGATACCAGCAAACCAGGCCGCGGTACGCTTGGGACAAACAGGCAGGGAACCGGTCATCTTTCCGGTCTGTCCATTCATGGCAAAAGTGTAGATCTTGCCGTTGTAGTTGGTATTCAGCATCCACACAGGAAGCAGAACATACCGGGCCTTACCACGCCCAATCCTGATCTGTCTGGAAGAAGGCGTTACAGAGGAATATCCGGATAGAGAGGGTTGGAGCAATTCGTCCATAGACTTATCCACACGCTGTCTGATCCGCTCCTCGCCGTTTTCCGCGGGAACATCATATTTATCTGCCAGATAGCCTGTAAGATAGGCTGTATCAAAGTCCTTAGCCTCCCGATAGTCGAACGGCTCAATGGATTCCATAAAGGCATCATCCATTTTGGTGGAACCATCAAGAGGGATCCCAATAAACCTGGCCCCGGCAGAGCGTTTGAGCAGGTAATGGTCTGTTTTGGTGTAATGATACCGGGAATCAGACCATGTACGAACCCTTGTTGCATTGTAACTGCCGTTCACATCGCCGGAGCAGTTATATAGCCAGAAGGGAACATACATACCCGTGATTTTTTCCACCCGCTGCTGTTCCGTGAAGAACTTCGGGAGCAGAGGTTTTCCTTTGCACAACTGCAAAAAAGCGGCTTTCGCGTCTTCTTTGGTCTTCTTGAAAGGAACTATCGCATCCGGCTTCAGACCACCGGAAAGCCGCGCAGGCATGATGGTGGGATTGTCACAGTAGGGGCAGAAGCTGGCCGCTGTATGTTCATCACATATAATCTGACCACCGCAGGAAGGGCAAATGAATGCCTGCATGGCATCCTGTTCCTCCTGGGACCACTCCTGATTGGGTAATTCCTCCCACTGAAGCTGCGTGGTATCTTCCTGGTTTTCGCTTTCGTTATAGGCGCGCACTGTGTCAATATCAAAGGTATTGTCACAGTAATCGCATTTTAGCTGCTGGGAATCTCCGCCAAAGCGAAGTCCGGCGGTACAGCATGGGCACTTGTATTCAATCACATGGGTTTGTGCATCCATGCGCATCCTCCTTCCATTCTTTAGATATTTCCTTTAGCAGGGGGCTGCCGTGGGAAAACAAGTTGCTCGTTTTGTATTATATCACATATTTCGGGAAACTGCGATAGAAATATGAAAAAATTTCATTTACAAACATAAAAAACTATTGTATCATAATCCAAAGGAGGCGATTTTCATGGATAAGAGACTGTACCGGATCGAAGAAGGCAAGATGCTGTGCGGCGTATGCGGCGGCCTGGCTGAATACTTCAATATCGACCCGACAATTGTACGTCTGGGTTTTGTGCTGGTGGGCTGCATGGCAGGAGGCGGCGTCCTGGCTTATATCCTTGCAGCACTCATCATTCCCACCAAGTCCAGTATCTAATGATCAACATCCCAGACCGAAAAGTAGACACGGTCTGGGATATTTCTCAAATGTCCCCCAGCGTC
The DNA here is from genome assembly GCA_036308745.1 of Oscillospiraceae bacterium. Lineage (GTDB taxonomy): Bacteria > Bacillota > Clostridia > Oscillospirales > Oscillospiraceae > Faecousia. The sequence continues at coordinate 15,376 of JAXJVC010000156.1, forward strand.
AGGGGTTGCTTGTGACGCTGCGTTATGTTGTATGATGAACGCGTAAGGAGGTAAAGCTATGTCGAAATACACGACAGGAGAGGTTGCAAAACTCTGCGGTGTGACCGTTCGGACCGTACAGTATTATGACACCCGGAACATCCTGGTTCCCAGTGAACTCAGTGAGGGTGGACGCAGGCTCTATTCCGAAGAGGATGTAAAGCGGATGAAGATCATCTGCTTCCTTCGGGATATGGACCTTCCCATAAACGCCATCTCGGAACTGCTTTCAGAAGAGCATCCGGAAAAAGTCATTGATCTTTTGCTAGACCAGCAAGAGCAGGCCATTCGGGAAGAACTGAACGAAAGGCAGGAAAAGCTGGATAAGCTGGAATATTTGAAACGGGAACTGAAGAATGTGGAGCATTTCTCCGTCGAATCCATTGGCGATATAGCGTATATGATGGAACAACGAAAAAAGCTGAGAAAGGTACGCGCAATCATGCTTGGTGTTGGTATCCCTCTGGAGCTTATTGAACTGGTAACGCTGATCCTTGGTTTCATGACGTGGATCTGGTGGCCGTTTCTATTGGGACTTTTGGCAGAAGCGGCGGGAACGGTTTGGATCATCTCTTACTACTATCAAAATGTTGCGTATATCTGCCCCCAGTGTCACACGGTCTTCCGGCCCAAGTTCCTCGAAGCGTTCTTTGCAAACCATACCCCCAGCACCCGCAAGCTTACCTGCACCAACTGCGGACACCACGGCTTCTGTGTAGAA
>JAXJVC010000157.1:0-7155 GCA_036308745.1 Oscillospiraceae bacterium
GGCATGCTCGCGGGAAGAACCCTGACCGTAGTTGCTGCCTCCCACGATAATGCCATCACCGGCGGCTTTTGCGCGCTCGGAGAAGGTGGGATCACAGACCTCGAAGCAGAACTTGCTGAGGTAGGGGATGTTGGAGCGGTAGGGGAGAATCTTGGCACCGGCAGGCATGATGTGGTCGGTGGTGATGTTGTCGCCAACCTTCAGGACCAGCTCAGCGGACAGGGAATCGGCAAAGGGCTTGCTCTTGGGGAATTCCTTGATGTTGGGACCACGGAGTACCTGAGCGCTTTCCGCATCTTCCGCGGGGACAGGGGGAAGAACTGCAGAATCGTTGATCAGGAACTTTTCAGGCATGGTCACATTGACAGGCTCTGCGATGGTGGTAGGATCTGTAATGTAGCCGGTGAGGGCAGAAGCGACCGCGGTCTCGGGAGAAACCAGGTAAACCTGGCCATCCTTGGTGCCGCTGCGGCCCAGGAAGTTACGGTTGAAGGTACGCAGGCTGACGCCACCGGAATTGGGGGAGAAGCCCATACCGATGCAGGGGCCGCAGGCACATTCCAGAACACGGGCGCCACTTGCAAGAATATCGGACAGAGCGCCGCAGTCAGACAGCATGGTCAGAACCTGCCGGGAACCGGGGGACACAGACAGGCTGACAGAGGGATGAATGGTCTTGCCCTTCAGCATGGCAGCAACCTTCAGCATATCGAAGAGAGAGGAATTGGTGCAGGAGCCGATGCAGACCTGATCGACCTTCACATCCTTCAGGGATGCGACTTCCACCACATTGTCAGGACTGTGGGGGCAGGCGATCATGGGCTTCAGGCTGGACAGGTCGATGTCAATGATCCGGTCATATTCCGCATCAGGATCGCTTGCCAGAGGAACATAGTCCTCCTCACGGCCCTGGGCAGCCAGGAAAGCTCGTGTAATGTCATCGGAGGGGAAGATTGAGGTGGTAGCACCCAGTTCAGTGCCCATATTGGTAATGGTGCCGCGCTCGGGGACCGACAGAGTAGCTACGCCGGGGCCGCCCCATTCCACGATAGCGCCAACGCCGCCCTTGACGGACAGGATTCTCAGCAGTTCCAGGGAAACATCCTTGGCGGTGACATAGGGATTCAGCTTGCCGGTCAGATTGACCTTGAACATCTTGGGCATGGTGATGTAGTAGGCACCACCGCCCATGGCCACGGCTACATCCAGACCGCCTGCACCGAAGGCCAGCATACCGATGCCGCCGCCGGTGGGGGTGTGGCTGTCAGAGCCAATCAGGGTCTTGCCGGGCTTACCAAAGCGCTCCAGATGGACCTGGTGGCAGATGCCGTTGCCGGGACGGGAGAAGTATACGCCGTGCTTTGCGGTGACAGTTTGCAGATAGCGGTGGTCATCGCCATTTTCAAAACCGCACTGCAGGGTGTTGTGATCCACGTATGCAATGCTCAGCTCGGTCTTGACCCGGGGAATACCCATGGTCTCAAATTCCAGATAGGCCATGGTACCGGTGGCATCCTGAGTCAGGGTCTGGTCGATCCGCAGGGCAACCTCGCTGCCCGGGGTCATATCGCCGGCAACCAGATGTGCCGCAATAATCTTTTGTGCAATTGTCTTACCCATGTTCTTACTTTCCTTCCAGCATATGGATTTTTGCGTTTTTGATATGCGTTGTTGCCAGTTCCCGGGCCAGCTCTGCGTCACCGGAAATGATGGCCTGATAGATTTCGTAATGTTCCTGCTTGGTCTTCACCACGCGGTTCCAGTCGTTCATGGCAATCCGGCGGTAGCGGCGTGTCTTACGGTGGAGAGGAACCAGGGTGTCCATGATAACGTTCCGCTTGCTCATGAAGCAGATAGCATCGTGGAACTGGTCGTCTACCTGGCGGAGCTGCTCGGCATCCCGCTTCTGGAAGAAGAACTCCTGCAGGTCAACCAGATGGGCAAGCTCTTTACGGTTGTCGTCAGTCATGTTCAGAGCAGCATAGTAGGCAGCAACACCTTCCACACGCTCCCGGATGGTCATAATATCCAGCAGATCGTCCTCTGTGATCCCCAAAACCACAGAACCCTTTCCGGTATCTTCGATCAGCCGCTCCTGCTCCAGGCGACGCAGCGCCTCACGGATGGGTGTACGGCTAACGCCAAGCTGTTCCACCAGCTTCAGTTCCGTCAGGATCTCGCCCCGGGGATATACGCCGTGAATGATATCATTTTCCAGCTTCTCAAATACCTGATCCGCCAGGGAAGTGCTTTTAAATTGCTTCATATTCGTTTCTCCTTATCTCGGGCTCAGTTCGGGAGCCAGCTCGGCGATCTTTTCCACCAGCTCATTGTCGGTCATAGCAGTCTGTCTGCCGTCATCGTACTGGCTGTCGACCCAGTCCTTCATGGCAATGACCAGGGGGGAGCGCTTATCCAGCTTTCCCTCGTCCTCCAGGCCATAAGTCTGGTTGATCCAGTAAGCAATACCTGCCAAGCCGGAGGTTTTACTAATCTGGACGGTTGCGGGCTTGTTCAAGATCTTCTTGGTGTCGAAGATGGTATAGATCTCCTCATCTTTCATCAAGCCGTCAGCGTGAACACCAGCACGGGTGACATTGAAGGCAGAACCAACAAAGGGGGTCATAGGAGGAATGGTGTAGCCTACATCTTTTTTGAAGAAATCGGCAATTTCGGTGATAACCGTGGTATCCATGCCGTCCAGAGAACCACGCAGGGATGCATACTCAAAGACCATTGCCTCCAGAGGGACGTTACCGGTACGTTCACCAATACCCAGCAGGGAACAGTTGACCGCGCAGGCGCCATACAGCCATGCGGTGGAGGCATTGGCAACGGCCTTATAGAAGTCATTGTGACCATGCCACTCCAGACATTCGCTGGGAACGTCAGCATAGTGCTGCAGGCCGTAGATGATACCGGCTACGCTTCGGGGCATGGCGGCTTCGGTGTAGGGAACACCATAACCCATGGTATCGCAGGCCCGGATCTTGACAGGGATGCCGGCCTCCCGGCTAAGGGCCTGAAGCTCATTGACAAAGGGGACTACGAAGCCGTAGAAGTCTGCCCGGGTAATATCCTCAAGATGGCAGCGGGGGATAACACCGGCGTTGAAGGCGTCCTTGATGGTGCCCAGGTAATAGTCCATGCACTGGCTGCGGCTCATCTTCATCTTCTTAAAGATGTGATAATCGGAGCAGGAAACCAGAATACCGGTCTCCTGGATGCCCAGGTCCTTGACCAGCTTAAAGTCTTCCTTGCTGGCACGGATCCAGCTGGTGATCTCCGGGAACTTCAGGTTCAGAGACATACACTTTTCCAGAGCTTCCCGGTCCTTTTTGCTGTAAATGAAGAATTCTGTCTGACGGATGATGCCGTAAGGGCCGCCCAGCTTGTTTAGAAGCTTGTAGATATTGACGATCTGATCTACGCTGTAAGGTTCCACAGACTGCTGACCGTCCCGGAGGGAGGTGTCCGTGATCCAAATCTCCTCTGGCATGGCCATAGGCACACGGCGGTGGTTGAAGGCTACCTTGGGGATGGTGCCGTAGGAGTAAATGTCGCGTTGCAGATTGGGTTCAGCCACATCCTGCAGCGAGTATTTATATGACTTTTTTTCCAGTAGGTTTGTCTTGGAAGAGATCTCTAGCATAAGGGTACTCCTTTCGGGGAATTGCTTTTTTGAACTAATGTATACAATTATACGCGGATACTCTGATTTGTCAACAGAAAAAGACCTTCCTGCATAGACAAATGTGCTTACGCAAAGAACAGATTTTTGGAATATCTTACAAAATACGTTGACTTTCCCCAGTGTCATGGTATACTGAAACTGCCGGGTTTCCGTAATTACATCCGGACAAACGAAAGTGGAGATGATTCTCTTTGGAAAAAGACACCAATGTTCAGCTTAGAAACGATGTGATTTATTCCATCTATGTTCGTGCCCACACCCAGGAAGGCACCTTTTTATCTATTATCCCAGATCTTGACCGTATCAAAGCTTTAGGGACCGATATTATCTGGTTTATGCCCATCCATCCCATCGGTATTAAGGGTAAGAAAGGTAGCCTTGGCTGCCCCTATGCCAACCGGGATTACCGCACGGTAAATCCGGAATATGGCACCATGGAGGATTTTCAGGTGCTGGTGGATGCCATCCACGCAAGAGGCATGAAGTGCATCATCGACGTTGTCTATAACCACACCTCTCCCGATTCCACCCTCACAGTGGAGCATCCCGAGTTTTTCTATCATAAGCCCGACGGAAGTATGGGTAACCACGTGGGCGACTGGACAGATGTGGTGGACCTTGACTACAACTGCAAGGCACTGTGGGACTATCAGATCGAATCCTTATGTATGTGGGCGAAAATCGTGGACGGCTTCCGCTGCGATGTTGCTTCCTTTGTACCGGTAGAATTCTGGTGTAAGGCACGGGAAGCGGTAGAAGCAGTACATCCCGGTTGCATCTGGCTGGCAGAAACCGTCCACAGCGGCTTTGCGCTCATGAGTCGCCAGATGGGCCTGTACTCTGCCAATGACTACGAAATGTTCCGTGCCTTTGACATGGAATATGATTATGATATCCGGGAAGTCTTTGACCGATATCTGAAAGGGGAGTGCAGACTCTCCAATTACATCGATGTGATGAATTTCCAGGAGTGCCTGTATCCGGACAACCATATCAAAATGCGGTGTCTGGAAAATCACGATCAGCCCCGGATTTGTTCCTTTGTCAAAGACGACCTGGCGCTGACCAACTTTACCGCATTCCTCTATTTCCTGAAGGGTACGACCCTGCTTTATGCCGGACAGGAATACCGCTGTGACCATGTACCCAGCTTGTTTGAGAAAGAGGTATTTCCACGGGAGGCAAGTCAAGATATCTCCGGTCTTCTGCGAAAGCTCTATGACATAAAAAAGAACCTCCTGTCCTGCAACGACTGCATCAAGGGAACAGCCGATGATGAAAATGACATTGCTGTCCTGGAACGCCGTGATAATGTGACCCGAAAGCTTGGAGTTTTCAGCCTGAAGGGCAAGGCTGCGGATGTAAAGGTAGATTTCCCTGACGGAAGCTATGAAAACCACTTCGACCATAGCATGGTGACTATACAGCAGGGAATCCTCCATTGCGACGGAACACCTGTTGTGCTGACAACAACCGCATAAAATTTCAGCCAGGATCGGATGAACGATCCTGGCTGTTGTCATAGCGATTAGATATCGGAAACTGCTCCGTTACGAACAGCTTCAAAATCTTCTTCTATTTCCTTGGAAGGAGCTTTGGTCAGAAGGGATACCACTACGATGCATACGCTGGAGAAAATGAAAGCAGGCAGCAGCTCGTAGATGGCAAATACGCCGCCCAGCTTGCTGATGACAAGCTTCCACAGGAATACCATACCTGCGCCGCCTACCATACCGGCAACGGCACCGGCCCGGTTGGTTCTCTTCCAGAACAGGGAGAACAGCATCAGAGGGCCGAAGGTGGCACCAAAACCAGCCCAGGCGAAGGAAACAATCTGGAAAATGACGCTGTTTTCGTCCATAGCAAAGAGCATACCCAGCAGCGCCAACACCAGCAGCGTGATTCGGGAAACCACCATCACCTGTTTATCCGTAGCATCCTTCTTGCAAATACCCTGGTAAATATTCTTTGCAAAGGCGGAAGCTGCGATCAGCAGATAGGAATCCGAGGAGCTGATGGTAGCAGCCAGGATACCTGCCATGACAAAGCCTGCCAAAATAGGAGGCAGCGCGCTGGTTGCAAGGGTGATGAATATATTCTCCGCGGAGGATTTGGTCAGATGTGCTGTAGGGTAAAGCTGACGGCCAACAATGCCGATGAACACAGCGACAGCCAGAGAGATCACGACCCATACCATTGCGATCCGGCGGGAACGACTCAGCTCCTCTTCCTTGCGGATGGCCATGAAACGCAGCAAGACCTGAGGCATACCAAAGTAGCCCAGACCCCAAGCCATCATAGAGCAAATGGTCAAAAGTCCATAGGCGGAAGGGTCGCCAAAAATGGGGGTACCTGCCTGGGTTGCCTGTACACCGGCGGCATCCACAACAGGGGTAGCCAGGCCAAAGAACTCAACAAAACCAGGGATCTGCTGTGCGTTTTCCATCACAGCGCCAATGCCGCCTGCATTTACAGTGCTGATGATCACGATCACTGCCAGTGCCACGATCATAACAATAGCCTGCATGAAATCCGATGCGCTTTCCGCCAGGAAGCCGCCCAGCAGGGTATACAGCAGCACGAAAGCAGCACCCACCAGCATCATGGACACATAAGAGGCGCCAAACAGGGTGGAAAACAGCTTGCCGCAGGTAACGAAGCAGCTTGCTGCATAAACCGTAAAGAAGATGAGAATAAAGGCTGCGGAAAGGAACATGATCAGTTTCTTCTTTTCACGGAAGCGGTTGGAAAAGAATTCCGGAAGGGTGATGGCGTTATTGGCCCGGACACTGTAACGTCGTAGCCGCTTGGCAACGATCAGCCAGTTGATATAAGTACCGACAGCAAGGCCGATAGCCGTCCAGGCAGCGTCAGCCAGACCGCACCAGTATGCCACGCCGGGCAGGCCCATCAGAAGCCAGCCGCTCATGTCGGAAGCCTCTGCGCTCATTGCCGTGACCCAGGGGCCCAGAGAACGGCCGCCCAGGAAGTATTCCTCAGAATTTTTGTTTGCACGCTTTGCATAAAGCACACCGATCCCAATGACAACTGCCATATATATGACCATGGCGATCAGGATCTGCATCGTATTTGCGTCCATGTGTATTTCCTCCTTTTCTCTACCGAATGCGGATCAGGATCCTGCGCAACGCAAAATGTCCGTCCAGCAAAAGGTTTTGTTATTCTACCATGGACACTTTCATAAAATCAATTGTTTTTTTGTTTTTCTGCGTTTTGTGTAGCACAATCCGGACCAATACGATCTTTTATGTAAAACCTATACAGAAAATTCACTCAATAAAATCCTCACCAAGACAATAGCCGCGCTAGGAAGATATGGTTTCATGAATAACAGCCAGGATCGCTCAAACGATCCTGGCTGAAAAATGGTATCATGAAGCCCCGTCAAACCGGAGAATCATTCGTAGCTTCTGTTATTCGTCAAATTATATGTACAAAGA
>JAXJVC010000158.1:0-5025 GCA_036308745.1 Oscillospiraceae bacterium
AAAAGTTCAAGGCAATGGTGGAGGCGGAGGGTACTCTGACCAACATCGATGAGTGGGGCAAGCGTCGTCTGGCATACCTTATCAATGACATGGCCGAGGGCTACTACGTTCTGATGAACATGGAAACCAAGCCCGAGTTCCCCGCAGAGCTGGAGCGCGTGATGAAGATCACTGAAGGCGTTATGCGCTGCATGACCACTGCAGTGGAGGAGTAATCCATGCTCAACCACATTGTTATCATGGGTCGTCTGACCCGTGACCCCGAGCTGCGCCGTACCGGCAGCGGCATCGCCGTAGCCAGCTTCAGTCTGGCTGTCGACCGCGACTATTCCCCTAAGGATGGCGGCGAACGGGAAACTGACTTCATCGACTGCGTCGCTTGGCGGCAGACTGGAGAATTCGTCTCCAAGTACTTCACCAAGGGTCGTATGGCGGTGGTGTCCGGCCGGCTGCAGATTCGCAGCTGGACCGACAAGGATGGCAACAAGCGTCGCACTGCTGAGGTCGTGGCAGACAATGTCTACTTCGGCGACAGCAGACGGGATTCCGATAATTCCGGTTCCTCCTACGGTGGCAACACCTACGGCGGCGGCAATTACGGAAGCAACAGCTACGGCGGCAACGCCTACAATGCTCCCGCTCCCAGCTACGGCGGCTACCCTGCCCCCGCTGCTGCTCCCGCATCCGATTTTGCGATGTTGGAAGACGACGATGCACAGCTGCCCTTCTAAAAGAACTTTTCTACTAAACTTACAAGGAGGGAAAACCCATGTCCAACGAACAGCGTATGCGTCCCCGCAAGCGTAAGAAGGTTTGCGCATTCTGCGTGGATAAGATGACCAGCATCGATTACAAGGACACCGCTAAGCTCCGCCGTTACCTGTCCGAGCGCGGCAAGATCCTGCCCCGCCGTACCACCGGTACCTGCGCAGCCCATCAGCGTGACCTGACCACCGCTATTAAGCGCGCCCGTCACATCGCTCTGCTGCCCTACGTCGCTGACTGATTTGCGATCCAGCACCCCGAAGCTCCGGCTTCGGGGTGTTTTTCTATCGTGATTTTCCGAGATACAAAAAATCGCCCGCAGTTTCCAAAGAAACTGCGGGCAAATGTTTTTCTTTAGATGCGGGCAACGCCGGAAGCCCGGGCAGCCTCAGCAACAGCCTTTGCAACAGCGGGGCCGACTCTGGGATCGAAAGCCTTGGGGATGATGTACTCCTCGTTCAGCTCGTCGTCGGAGATCAGACCGGCAATGGCCATAGCGGCAGCCATCTTCATCTCTTCGTTGATGTCGGAAGCGCGGACATCGAAGGTGCCGCGGAAGATGCCGGGGAAGGCCAGCACGTTGTTGACCTGGTTGGGGTAGTCGCTGCGGCCGGTGGAAATGACCCGTGCGCCGCCAGCCTTGGCATCCTCAGGGAAGATCTCGGGGGTGGGGTTGGCGCAAGCAAAGACGATGGCGTCCTTGTTCATGGTCTTGACCATCTCGGTGGTCAGGGTGCCGGGAGCGGAAACACCGATGAACACGTCAGCGCCCACGATGACTTCCTCCAGAGTACCGGCCTTCTTCTCCAGGTTGGTGACCTGAGCCATCTCTTCCTTGATCCAGTTCAGCTTCTCACGGCCGGCGTAGATCGCGCCGGTACGGTCGGTCATGATCACATTCTTGAAGCCTGCGCTCAGCAGCAGCTTGACGATGGAGATAGCAGCAGCGCCGGCGCCGGAGGTAACGATCTTCACTTCCTCCTTCTTCTTGCCAACGACCTTCAGAGCGTTCAGCAGACCGGCCAGGGTAACGATGGCGGTGCCGTGCTGGTCGTCGTGGAAGATGGGAATGTCGCACTTTTCCTTCAGCTTCCGCTCGATCTCGAAGCAGCGGGGAGCGGAGATATCCTCCAGATTCACGCCGCCAAAGGAGCCGGAGATCATGTACACGGTGTTGACGATCTCGTCAACGTCCTTGGACTTGACGCACAGAGGGAAGGCGTCCACATCGCCGAAAGCCTTAAACAGAACGCACTTGCCTTCCATAACAGGCATACCGGCCTCGGGGCCGATATCGCCCAGGCCCAGAACAGCGGTGCCGTCGGTGACCACAGCGCACAGGTTATGGCGGCGGGTCAGCTCGTAGGACTTATTCACATCCTTGTTGATTTCGATGCAGGGCTGTGCAACACCGGGGGTGTAGGCCAGGGACAGGTCGTCCTTGGTTTCAACGGGAACAGTAGCAACAACTTCGATCTTGCCCTTCCACTCACCGTGGAGGCGCAGGGATTCCTTTGCGTAATCCATATTATATATCTCCTTTTGATTAGATTTCGATCTGAGCGATAACGGACTTCAGCTTCTCAGCGCTGAGCTGCAGCTTGGCGATTTCCTCCTCCGTCAGGGGGTTCATGATCTTGCCGCGGATACCGTTGCAGTCCACCAGAGCCAGGGTAGACAGGCACACATCCTCCACGCCGTACTCACCATGCATCATGGTAGAGACGGACAGCGCAGTACCGGCATCGGACTGCAGGCACTTGCAGATGTGGCAGACGGACATAGCAACAGCAAAGAAGGTAGCGCCCTTGTTCTCAATGACCATAGCACCGGACTTCTTGACGAATTCCACGACCTCTTCGTAATCCTGATTCCAGTCAATGCGATCACGGTCGGGAGAGCTGTCACGGTACTCTTCGATGGGGTTGTTGGAGATGTTCACCAGGGACCAGGGCACGAAAGAGCTGTCGCCGTGCTCGCCGTAAACATAAGCGTGAACGTTCTTGGGGCTGATGCAGAAGCGCTTTGCCAGCTCAGACTGCAGGCGGCTGGTATCCAGGATGGTGCCGGAACCCACAATCCGGTTCTCGGGAATGCCGGAAATCTTGTGGAAAACATAGGTCAGCACGTCAACAGGATTGGAAACGATTACATAAATGGCATCAGGAGCAAACTTGGTCACGTTAGCGGCCACATCCTTCAGGATGTTCACATTGATCTGTGCCAGATCCAGACGGGTCATACCGGGCTTTCTTGCCACACCGCAGGTGATGACAACGATGTCGGAACCAGCGGTATCCTCATAGTCACCGGGACGGACGATAGCGGGGCTGCAGAAGGGTGCGCCCTGGTAAATATCCATGGCCTCGCCAATTGCCTTCTTCTTATTCACATCCACCAGAACGATCTCAGAAGCCAGGCCCTGGATCATCAGGTCGTTTGCAATGGTAGCACCAACGCTGCCTGCGCCGATCACACTAATCTTACCCATGATTATCTTCCTCCGTAGAAACAGTATATACAGCGGTATCAGTTGAATTCATATCATCTGATATCGATAGGATTATATCGTTTTCCCGGGGCGTTGTCAATTATGGATTTGCGTATTCCTGTAATTTATACGTTTTCAACTAAATCGTTGCAGTTTTCGTAGACAAAACGATTCAAACATCCGAATATTTCGAGCGGCTGACGAAATTTACAATTCCGCATCTTCATGTTTGTGCAAATTGCAAATACAATTTTGTTCTTTTGCCGCAAAAACAGCAAGGCTCTAATCTCTAAGCTCTAAGCCTTGCTGTTTTTCATTACATATAGCTCTTTACAGTGGAGATCAGAATGTCTCCCGCCACCACCCGGTCCTCGGCGGCAAAGCCCGCGGCAAAGTTGTCGGAATACAGAACCTGGGCATTGGGCGGGAATTCATCGTCCCCCTCCCAGACCAGGATCTGCATCTTGTATCCGCCGATCAGGTCAAACTGGAAGCCTGCGTCGCCGTGCTTCAGGGGCGTCGCGCCCATTTTCTCCGCCGCAGTCTTGAACGCGGCGGTCCGGGTGCCGAAGGTGAAAGCAGCCCGGGTCAGGACCCGGCCGGTGTAGGGCTTGATATACATCTCACCCCAGGGCATTTCCCGGAAAGTCTTCCACTCCCCTGCCCAGGCAGCATCCCGGCTTTCCAGCAGATAGCGCAGCAGGAAGGTCTGGGTAGGCAGCGGCGGCACGTTGCCGCCGTCAAGAGGTCGGATGGCATGCCGGGGATGGGAGATAGCAAACTCCCGACCCAGCAGGGTCACGGTAAATTCATTTCCGTCCCACTGCACACTAGGCAGTCGTGCGGCCGTATCCTGGGGATCCAGCTTTTGAAACTGCTCCTCATAGTGAGCAAAGGGTACTTCTTCTTTGTGATTCTCGATTTGCATGGTATTTCCTCGTTATTCGTGTAATTCCAGGGGCAGGCCGTCCGGGTCCCGGAAGAAGGTGAACCGCCCGCCGTTGCAGGTGTCCTCCCGGATAGGCTCCGTCTCAATGCCCAGGCTGTTCAGCCAGGCAGCGGCTTTTTCCACGTCCTCCACATGGAAGGCCAGGTGCCGCAGGCCAAGCGCTTCCGGGTTCGTCACCCGCCGGGGTGCGTCCGGGCGGATGAACAGCTCAAGCACCGTGTCCCCCAGCCGCAGCATCCGCAGATAATCTCCCTGGGCTTCCCGGTAGACTTCTCTGACCAGCCGAAAGCCCAGCTTATCCACATAAAAGGCCCTCGCCTTTTCGTAGTCGCCGGCAATGATGGCGATGTGGTGCTGTCCGCTTAACATATCACATCTCCTGTACGCTGTGGGGGAACAGTCTTGCGTCAGTATGGGGCAGGAAGCAGGCGGCCACAAAGGAATCCATGTAGCCGGGATAAGTACTCAGCTCCAGGTAGGTCATATTGGCCGCCACCTCCGCGGTCTTGGCAATGGCATCATCGCTGATGACCATGGCGTAAGCGCCGGTGAGGGAGGAATTGCCGATATACTGGAACTTCTCCAGTTCCACATCCGGGAACATACCGATGTTCACCGCGTTGCGCATATTGATGCCGGAACCGATGCCGCCGGCAACGTAAACTCTGTCGATGCAGTCCGGGGTCATATCCACGCTCTGCAGCAGGGTGTCGATGGCAGAGAAGATGGCACCCTTGGCCCGGATAAAGTTGTCAATGTCCACCTCATTGATGGAAACTTCCCGGCCGGTCTCACTTTCTTCGGCGGTGGCCAGCACGTA
>JAXJVC010000159.1:0-7547 GCA_036308745.1 Oscillospiraceae bacterium
ACTGAACACTTTACACAAAAAGAACTGCCCCCGGAGTGCTCCGGGGGCAGCGATCGTTAACCATGTGGGCCATGGTGTGATCTGAAGTTAAGCAAGAGGCTTACTGAGCCAGCTTCTTGAACTCGTCGTGGACGAACTGGACCTTGGGTCCGATGATGACCTGAACGGAGGTCTTACCGGGACGGATGACGCCAGCAGCGCCGGAGGACTTGATCTTCTTCTCGTCAACCAGCAGGCGGTCCTTGACTTCCAGTCTCAGACGGGTGATGCAGTGATCGATGGAGGTGACGTTCTCCTTGCCGCCCACGCCTTCCAGGATGATGGCAGCCATGGTGGAGTAGTCGTCGTTAGCCAGCTCGATCTTGGTCTCTTCAGCCTGGTCGTCTTCACGACCGGGGGTCTTCAGATTCCACTTGGTGATGGCGAAACGGAACACCAGGTAGAACACCACGAAGGCAGCGATGCCCATGGGGATGATGACCCAGTAGTTGTTAGCAGCGGGCAGAGCAGCACCGAACAGCAGGTCGGTAGCACCGGCGGAGAAGCAGAAGCCGGCACGGAAGCCCAGAGCCACGGTGATGGTGGTGAAGATGCCGTACAGGGCAGCGTAGACAATGTACAGGGGGAATGCCAGGAACATGAAGGCGAACTCGAAGGGCTCGGTGACGCCGCAGATGAAAGCGGACAGAGCGGCAGCGCCGACGATGCCGATGGTGTACTTCTTCTTGTCGGACTTGGCGGTCTGAACCATAGCCAGAGCAGCGCCGGGGATACCGAACATCATGCAGGGGAAGAAGCCGGCCATGTACATACCAACGGACCAGGTGATCTCAGTGCCGTTAGCCATGACACCGCCCTGCTCCAGGCCGCTCCAGTAAGCGGACAGGTCGCCCAGGCCGATGGTGTCGAACCAGAACACGTTGTTCAGAGCGTGGTGCAGGCCGAAGGGGATCAGCAGACGGTTCAGGAAAGCGTAGATACCGGCGCCGACAGCGTCCAGACCCACGATGAACTGACCAACAGCAACCAGAGCGCCGAAGATGATGGGCCATACGAACAGCAGCACGACGGAAACCAGAATGGAAACCAGTGCGGTGATGATGGAAACGAAACGCTTGCCGGCAAAGAATGCCAGGAAGTCGGGCAGCTTGGTGTCCTTAAACTTGTTGTAGCAGAAAGCGCCGACGATACCAGCCAGGATGCCGGTGAAGGGGTTGGCGATCTTGCTGTAAGCCAGGCCCCAGTTGCCGATGGCGGCCAGAGCGGGAGCGATGCTGCCGGCAGCACCAACCAGGTTGGTGATCATCAGCCAGGAAACCAGGCCAGCCAGACCGGCGGTGCCGTTGTTTTCCTTAGCCAGGCCAACAGCAGTACCGATGGCGAACAGGATAGCCATGTTGTCGATCAGGGCGCCGCCGGCCTTGATCAGGAAGAAGCCGACAGAGTATGCCAGACCGGAAGTAGCGTAGCCCAGGCTTTCAGCCCAGCCAGCGCCCATCATGTAAGCGGGGCAGAGCAGGTAGCCCAGACCCATCAGGATACCACAGATGGGCAGACATGCCACGGGCAGCATCAGAGCGCTGCCCAGTTTCTGCAGATGTTTCATCATAGAAATAGTTCCTCCTTAAATTCTCTTTGTGCCTTGTTATATTTCAGACCGCCGGCCCACGACGGTCATCAGGGCCGTAACCCTATTGCGCCATATGGCGGATGATTGCTATGTACTTTGCGAAAAAATTAAAGATTTGCAGCCAGGAAGGCCTGCAGCTCGGCGGCGGCCTTCTCTTCATCAGCGCCGTCCACAGTGACAGTCAGCTCCATGCCCTGCTTTGCGGCCAGACGCATGACAGCCATCAGACGCTTGGCATCGGCGGTGCCGGTGGGAGCGGCGATGGTGACCTTGGATGCGTAGCCGGCCACAGCCTTGACCAGCATACCTGCGGGACGGGCGTGGAGACCCAGGGGGTCGTTGATCACGTGCTTAAACTCTTTCATTTTGTTTATACCTCACTTTCACATACGAGCTTTCTGGTCTCCAGGATCCGGCCGGGAGCCATGGATAACTCGGTATACCCCATTTCAATGAACTTTTCCGTCATCTTGGTGTCAGCGCCCAGCTCACCGCAGATGCCTGCCCAGATGCCGGCCTCGTTGGCGGACTTGGCGATATGGGCCAGCAATGCCATGAGAGCGGGGTGGTAGGGATCGTAGAACTCACCCAGCTTGGCGTTCTGACGGTCGACCGCCAGAGTGTACTGGGTCAGATCGTTGGTGCCGACGGAGAAGAAGGCGGCTTCCTTGGCCAGTTCGTGGGCCAGAACAGCGGCGGCGGGGGTTTCCACCATCACGCCGATGGGAACTTCCTTGGTGGGGATGCCTTCGGCATCCAGTTCCTTGCGGATCCGGGTACACAGGGCTTTGGCAGCCTTTAGCTCCCAAACAGAAGCGACCATGGGGAACATGACACTGAGATTGCCGTAAGCGGAAGCGCGGTAGATGGCCCGGAGCTGGGGACGGAAGACATCCTCCCGGGTCAGGCAGATACGCAGGCCCCGGAGACCCAGTGCGGGGTTTTCCTCGGTTTCCAGGCCCATGTAGGAGACCTGCTTGTCAGCGCCGATGTCCAAAGTACGAATAACCACGGGACGATGGCCCATGATCTCAGCGACCTTTTTATAAGCTTCAAACAGCTCATCCTCAGAGGGAAGGCTGTCACGGCCCAGATACAGGAACTCGCTGCGCATCAGACCAACGCCCTCGGCATCGGCCTTGATAGCATCCACTGCATCCTCGGGGCAGCCAATGTTGGCGCACAGCAGGATCTTCTTGCCGGACTTGGTGATGCTTTCTTTGCCCCGGTAGGCCTCCAGAGCGGCCCGGTCGGCAGCGGCAGCAGCCTGCTTTTTCTTCAACATGGCCATGGTAGCCTCGTCGGGATCGGCATACCAGGTGCCGGTATAGCCGTCCACAGCCAGGATCTGGCAGCCATCGGCAGCGTCCAGAGTAATATCGGACTGGACCAGGGAGGGGATGTTCAGAGTGCGGGCCAGGATTGCGGTATGGCTGGAGGAGGAACCCTGGCGGGTGACAAAGGCCAGGATCCGCTCTCTGGGAAGCTGGATGGTCTCACTGGGCGCCAGATCCTCGGCGACCAGCAGGAAGGAGCCTTCGGGAAGCTGGAAGCCGGTGTTTCCACAGAGAATATCATAAATGCGGTGGGACATATCCCGGATGTCCGCGGAGCGGGCGTTCATGTACTCATCATCCATAGCGGCAAAGACCTGGGCGAATTCCTCGCCGGTGTCAAGCGCTGCGATGGCAGCGGCAGCGCCGCCCTCGATGGCAGCTGCTACGCCGTCCAGGTAGTCCAGATCCTCCAGCATGAGCATCTGAACTTCCACGATGGCGGCCTGTTCTTCGCCGATCTCCACCCGGGCTTTTTCGTACAGGGCGGAGAGCTGCTGCCGGGCGGTTTCCCGGGCAGCATCAAACTTAGCCTGTTCCACAGCTGGATCGCCGCAGGAAACGGGCAGGACACGCTGGGCTTTGCGGTAGACCACGGCGGGACCGATGGCTACGCCGGAAAAAACCGGAAGACCAAAACCTTGCTTCATGTATTTCTCCTTATTTTGCCAGCTCGATGACCACATCGGCGTTGGTGACGGCCTTTCCTACGCTGGTATTGAAGGTGCCATAGTCGGCGCTGTTGCACACCAGCATGGGTGTGATGGTGTTGAAGCCCTCAGCCTTGATGGCTTCCAGATCAAACTCGATCAGCAGGTCGCCCTTCTTGACCTTGTCGCCATTGGCGGCATGGACGGTGAAATGCTTACCCTTCAGGGAGACGGTCTCCAGACCGACGTGGATCAGGACCTCAGCGCCGAAGTCGGCTACCAGGCTGACAGCGTGGCCGGTCTCGAACATCATATCAACGGTAGCGTTGCAGGGGGCGTAGACTTTGCCCTCGGTAGGCTCGATGGCAATGCCCTTGCCCAGAAGCTCCTCGGCAAAAGTGGGGTCGGGAACCTGACTTACAGGCACGGCGTTGCCAGCCACAGGGGCGGAAAGTTCGTCCATAGACTTACCAAACAGTTTCTTAAAAAATCCCATGAGAATTACCCTCTTTCGTTGTATTCCGGGCCGTCCCGGGGACGGCGTAGTTATGCGTTCGCGGTAGCGATATGCGATGACATAGGGATACCAATACCTATGGTAAGGATACCAGTATATGACGAATTTGTCAACGAACAATAGGTTTGGAAACGGCTTTTTAGCACAAACAAACAAATGAATAAAATGTGAATTGTGCAGTTTGCTGAATCTTGTAAAATCGAAAAATGCAAACAAAGGGTTGCTGAATCTGGATTTGGTGGGAGAACTGGAATATACAGAAATCGAAACAGATAAATCAAAGATTTTTACAAAAAATCCCTGCCGGATTTCTCCGGCAGGGACAGATATGGAGCGTAGGGGGAGGATCAGCGGGCGTAGGGAGCCTCCAGATGCAGGCGGTTGGTCTTGAAGTGGTAGAAGGGACGCTCGGGGATCTGGATGATCTCCACAGGACGCTGGTACTCCATCAGAGCAGCATCCACAGCCTTCTGGATGTCCTTCATACGGACGCCCTCTTCCAGAACGGCGTACATATAGGGGACATGATAGCCTTCGTGTTCCTTGTCGGGGCGGATGACGAAGAAGCAGTCCTTCAAACCGGGGATCTCCGCATCGGAGACCAGGTTTTCCAGCATGACGTCTACCAGACGCTCTGCCTTCTCGGGATCCTCATTGTAGCGCTTGGCCATGCCGCGGCCCAACGTAAAGACGACGCCATCCTCATTCATGTAGCCGGTGTCACCGGTGTGCAGCCACAGGCGGCCGTCGGCGTGACGGACCAGAGCCTTCTTGGTGGCCTCTTCGTTGTCATAGCCCAGCATGTTGCCGGGACCGGCAACACAGATCTCACCCAGCTTGTTGTAGGTGCACTCCCGGTCGCCCCGGAAGATGCCCATAACATTCAGGGGCATAGGAATACCCACGTTGCCGTTGCCGAAGGTGTAACCGGGGGCGGGGAAGGTGATGTTGGAGCAGGCCTCGCTCTGACCGTAGCTGGTGCTGAACACAACGTGGCAGTTGTGGTCTTCCAGGAACTTCTGGGCGCGGCGGATCTGGCCGTTGTTGGTGGCCTCAGCGCCTGCGCCGCAGGCCAACAGGTGGGACATGTCGTAGTCGGCGGGGATCCGCTCGGACTTCATCAGGATCTCCATGAACATGGGGATCAGGGGCCAGGTATTGGGCTTGTAGCGCATCATTTCCAGGTCGATGTCGTACACATCAACGAAGGGATCCAGGATCAGCAGACGGTTGGAAGCCATGGGTACCAGCAGCGTGGAGACGGTAACGGCTACCAGGGCGGGGGGCAGGAGGGTGGTCAGCCAAGTGGGACGGAACTCATCGGAGTTGCCGTAACCGGACATCTGGCACACCACGCTGAGCATGGTTCTGCTGGAGTGGATGACCTGCTTGGAAGGACCGGTGGAACCGGAGGTATAAGCACGGAACAGAGGACGGTCCAGATCCGCAGGTGCTTCCACATCACCGGCAAAGACACTGCCGGCGGCAATGAAGGTGTTCCAGCTGCAGATCATATCACCGGTTACCTTGGGCTCTACGTAGTTGCTTTCCAGGCACTTGACGATGTGCTGGGGCATTTCCTTCTTGTTAGCCAGCCGCCAGGGATCCACGGTGATGATCTTCTTCACACCGGCAGCGGTATAGGCGTCCACTTCCTCGCGAGTGATGAAGTCATGTGCGAAGATGACCTTGGCACCGGCGTTGGAGATAGCCTCGGCGTTCTCAGGGATGGTGTTGTCACGGCACAGCAGGGAAGCGCCGATCTTTTCGGCAGCCAGCAGCACGATCAGGAATTCGGGAACGGCCCGCAGGAATACGGGAATCTGGTCTCCCTTGCCCAGACCGGCGGCCTTCATGGCACGGGCGGTCTCGTCCACCATCCGGAAGTAGTCGCTCCAGGAGATGTCAGTACCGTAGTAGTGCATAACGGTCAGATCCATGCCACGGCACATCATCCGCATATACTGGTTCATGGTGACCTCGGGGATGGACATCATCTTTTCAATGCCGGGGGGATAGAACTTCATCCAGGGACGATCCACACTGGCCTTGCCGGTGAGGGCGGGCTTGGGAGGCTCTTCTGCGGTGGCAGCGCCGGAATTGATCTGTTCCAGAGCTTCAATACAGGCCTTCATCTGGGCCTGGATCTCGGCGATGCGGGCAGCGGCATTCTTGTCGGAGATGCCTGCAGCAGCGCCTTCGGCAGCCTGACTGGCGTTTTTCAGGATCGCGGCAGCGGAGGTCTGAGCATCGCTGAGCATCTGGGCACACTTTTCCTCGGCTTCCCGGACCATGCCGTCACACTTGCGCTGGGTGTCCCGGAGCATACCGGAGCACTTGACCTCGGTATCACGGTGCAAGGCCTCACTGGCCTTTTTGGCATCGGCGTCGGTGCTGCGGCGCTCTTCCACCTTCT
Organism: Oscillospiraceae bacterium; assembly: GCA_036308745.1. Classification (GTDB taxonomy): domain Bacteria; phylum Bacillota; class Clostridia; order Oscillospirales; family Oscillospiraceae; genus Faecousia. The sequence continues at coordinate 6,548 of JAXJVC010000159.1, forward strand.
TGGCCAGAACACGCATCTTGCTCTTGAGCATGGCGTTCTCGTTGTACAGTGCTACGTAATCGTTGGTCAGAGGCTCCAGAAATTCGTCAACGGATGCCATGTCGTAACCGCCGAAGCGGGCACGGGCAAAGCTGACCTCATCGATTTGCTGCGGAGTGAACATTTGCAACTTCCTTTCCAAAGGGCAGATACCGGGCCGTTTTTTGGCCGGATCACCTTTGCGCTTTCTTTTACTTAAAATTTTCATGACAAGAATCTACAAATTTTAAAAGCAGATTCTTCCAAAAACAACGGCACTAAGATATCATAGAAAAACTCCCTTGACAACTAGTTTTTCTTGAAACATGATGAATGAAAAGGAACAAATTGAATTATGGAAAAAACATGGCAAATACACATGAAAACTAAAGTGTACAGAACATAATATAACAAAATATAGTGGGAGAATCTGGATTTACAGAAAAAATCAGAACATGAATAATTGATTCAAGAAAAAACGGGATGTGGTCAAAAAAAGGCAAAAAAGGTGCCGGCTCAGGGGAGATTTGAGCCGGCATTGAATTGGAAACGTTCTATTTGATTTGAATCTGCACTTTCACAAGCTGGGCGGCATAATACAGCTGGTCTTCAACAGCCTCAGGCCGGGGATCCACGTAGGCATCGTTTTCCCAGATATCGTCAAAGAATTTCCGGAACAGGTCGCAGACCTGAACCTTGTTGATGACACTCAGGTTATTCACAGGACCCTGGCGGATCAGGCGCATATAGCAGAAAGAATCGGACAGGAACAGGGTGGAATTGGGAATATGCTGCAGGTCGGAGATGGTGCCGTTGCGCAGAAGGCGGAAGCGGAGCTTCGGATTCTTCTCCGGAAGACTAGCGGTGTATTCCATGCACCGCAGACGCTGCTCGGGGGTGAGCTGGACCTTGGAGTTATAAAAATCCAATATGCCGGTGACGGCAAAATCGGACATGGTGTTCTCGTAGGCAAGGAGCTGGA
>JAXJVC010000160.1:0-6377 GCA_036308745.1 Oscillospiraceae bacterium
CAAAGGGGAAGGCTTTCTTTCGTCCGTAAACTACAATTTATCTGCTTATCAACACGCGGAAGCGCCTGTGCGGAATTTGCCGCACAGGCGCTTCGATCATTAGTTGGTCATCTTTTCCTGCTTGACTTTATGGTCGATGATGTGGCGGGAGGCGAGCTCCTTGTGGACATCCTCCACGGTGATGCCCATCTGGACCATCAGCACCATGGCGTGGTAGGCCAGGTCTGCCAGCTCGTAGACCGTCTCGGCCTTGTCGTCAGCCTTGCCGGCGATGATGACCTCGGTGCATTCTTCGCCCACCTTTTTCAGGATCTTGTCGATGCCCTTCTGGAACAGGTAGGTGGTGTAGGAACCCTCGGGCATGGTATCCTTCCGGCCCTGGAGCATATCGTAAAGGCCTTCAAGGCTGAATTCCTTCCGGGTGTCGCTTTCCCAGACAGGGTGCATGAAGCAGGAGTCCGCACCGGTATGGCAGGCAGGGCCTTCCTTTTCCACCATCACCACCAGAGCGTCGTTGTCGCAGTCGGCGGTGATGCTGACGATGTGCTGATAGTTGCCGCTGGTCTCACCCTTCAGCCACAGCTCCTGCCGGGAGCGGCTCCAGAAGCAGGTCAGGCCCTTCTCCATGGAGACTTCCAGGCTTTCCCGGTTCATATAGGCTACGGTCAGGACCTTTTTGGTGACGGCATCCACCACCACGGCGGGGATCAGGCCCTTTTCGTCAAATTTCAGATCGTTGATGCTCAGCATGGTTATAACCTCACAATAATGTTGTTACGATGCAGTTCCTGCTTTAAGTCCGGGATGGGGATCTGACCAAAGTGGAACACGGAAGCCGCAAGAGCGGCATCGATATCCGGGATGGCCCGGAACAGGTCGGTAAAATGGGACATGGCTCCCGCGCCGCCGGAGGCGATGACAGGAACGTTCACGGCTTCGCAGACCGCCTGGAGCATGGGAATGTCGAAGCCCTGCTTCACACCGTCGGTGTCGATGGAGTTTACCACCACTTCGCCGGCACCCAGGGCTACGCCCTTCTTGATCCATTCAATGGCTTCCATGCCCGTATCCTCCCGGCCGCCCTTGGCGAAGACCCGGAACTGTCCGTCTACCCGCTTGATATCGGCAGACAGGACCACGCACTGGTTGCCGTATTTCTGGGCGGCTTCGGCGATAAGGCTGGGGTTGCGGATGGCACCGGAATTGACGCTGACCTTGTCCGCGCCGCATTTCAGAACCCGGTCAAAATCCTCCACGGTGTTGATGCCGCCGCCTACGGTCAGGGGGATGAATATCTCTTCTGCCACCCGGCACAGAATATCGGTGAACAGCTTTCGGCCCTCAAAGGAGGCGGTGATGTCGTAGAACACCAGCTCGTCGGCGCCCCGGGCGGAGTATAGCTTTGCCAGCTCTACAGGGTCGGAAACATCGGAAAGACCCTCAAAGTTGGTGCCTTTGACCACCCGGCCGTTGCGGATGTCAAGACAGGGGATGATGCGCTTGGTGATCATTTGGCCACCTCCAGTGCTTCTTTCAGGTCGATGGCCCCGGTGTAGTAGGCCTTGCCGATGATGGCACCGTACAGGTCCATTTGCCGAAGCTGGCGGACATCCTCCAGGGAGGAAACGCCGCCGGAGGCAGTGATGTCCAGGGAATATTTCCGGGACAGCTCCCGGTACAGGGCCAGGTTGGTGCCACGCATGGCACCGTCTCTGGAAATGTCGGTGCAGATCACGTTTTTGACACCGATGGCCTGCATTTTCTCCAGAAAGGCTTCCAGGGTCACGGCGGAGGTCTCCAGCCAGCCCTTGATGGCGATGTAACCGTCCTTTACGTCGGCACCCACGGCAATTTTATCGCCATAGGTGTTCACGGCGGCGGTAAGGAAGGCTTCGTCGTTTACCGCGGCGGTACCCAGAATGACCCGGGATACCCCGGCGGCGAGGTAGCGCTCCACCGTTTCCATGGTACGAATGCCGCCGCCGATCTCCACGAAAAGGGAGGTTTCTCTTGCGACCTGCTCCACGATGGCGAGGTTGGGGGTCTCGCCGGACTTGGCACCCTCCAGGTCCACCATATGGATGTGGGTGGCGCCGGCGGCTTCAAAGTCCCGGGCTACTTCAATGGGGTTTTCACTGTAAACGGTCATATTTTGATAATTGCCCTTGTACAGCCGGACAGCCTTCCGTTCGTACAGGTCGATAGCGGGAAACAGGATCATAGGGTGTCCTCCTCATCACAGAATGCCCGCAGGATCTTCAGGCCCACTTCACCGCTTTTTTCCGGGTGGAACTGGCAACCCATGACGTTGCCCTTTTCCACGGCGGCGGTCAGTTCCTTGCCGTATTCCGCGGTGGCGATGACACTGTCTTCACACTGGGTAGCAAAGTAGGAATGGACGAAGTACACGCAGTCGTTTTCGTTTATGTAGCGGAGCAACCGGCTGTCTTTTTGAAAATGCAGGGCGTTCCAGCCGATGTGGGGGATCTTCAGATTCTCCGGGATCACGCCCTCCATGGGGACCACGCTGCCCTTCAGCAGACCCAGACCCTCATGCTCGCCGTACTCATAGCTTTTTTCAAAGAGAAGCTGCATGCCCAGGCAGATGCCCAGAATGGGCTTGCCCTGGGCGGCCTGCTGCCGGATCTGGGTATCCAGACCGCTTTGCCGCAGCTTGGCGGCGGCGTCGGCAAAGGCACCCACACCGGGCAGAATCAGCTTGTCCGCCGCGGCAATGGCGGCGGGATCAGAGGTCACGGTGGGCTCCACGCCGATTTTCTGAAAGGAGGAGCGGAGGGAAAACAGGTTTCCCACGCCGTAGTCAATGATGACGATCATTCGATCAGCCCCTTTGTGGAAGGAATTTCGTTTGCGAAGTCCGGATCAATGCGGACTGCGGTTTTCAGGCTCCGGGCCACGGATTTGAAAGCACCTTCGATGATGTGGTGGGAATTGGTGCCTGCCAGCTGCCGGATGTGCAGCGTCACGCCGGCATCCCGGGCAAAGGCGATCCAGAATTCCTGGCAAAGCTCCGTGTCAAAATCCCCCACCTTCTCCGTGGGGATCTGCAGGTCATAGCAGCACATTCCCCGGCCGGAGATGTCCACCGCGGACAGGATCAGGCTTTCGTCCATGGGGAGCATGGTGTCGCCGTAGCGCAGAATCCCCTTCTTGTCTCCCAAAGCCAGGGAGAAGGCCTTGCCCAGACAGATGCCGATGTCCTCGGTGGTGTGGTGGTAGTCAACATAAGTGTCGCCCTTGCAGGTGACAGTCAGGTCGAACCGGCCGTGGCGGGCGAAGAGGGTCAGCATATGGTCCAGGAAGCCGCAGCCGGTGCGGCAGTCGGCTGTGCCGCGACCGTCCAGATCCAGTTTCAGGGAAATATCGGTTTCCGCTGTACAGCGGTTTATTTCAGCAGTTCTCATAGGGAATGCTCCTTTATGATCTCAGCGGCGGCAAGGACCAGCGTATTCATCTGCTCCAGGGTGCCGATGGTGATCCGGTTGTAGTCCCGGATCCGGGACTTTTCAAAGTGGCGGACCAGGACGCCCCGCTTTTTCAGTTCCAGGTACAGGGTTTGCCCATCTACCTTGGGGTGCTTGGCAAAGAGAAAATTGGCCTTGGAGGGGATGACGGCGAAGCCCAGCTCTTCCAGCGCGGCCTTGGTCCAGGACCGGTTTTCTATGATGGTGCGGCAGTTTCCCATGTAGTAGTCGTTCTCTTCCAGGGCGGCCACACCGGCGGCCTCGGTCATCCGGTTGACGTTGTAGGGATTGGTGGAATAGCGGATGGTATTCAGGTCCGCGATCAGCTTCTCACAGCCGATACCGAAGCCCAGTCTGGCTCCCGCCATGGAGCGGGATTTGGAATAGGTCTGGGTAACCAGGAGGTTTTCATACTTGTCCACCAGGGTGACGGCGCTTTCTCCGCCGAAATCCACATAGGCTTCGTCGATGATCACCACGTTATCCGGGTTGGACGTCAGAATGTCCTCAATTTGTGAAAGGGACAGGCACAGGCCTGTGGGAGCGTTGGGGTTGGCGATGACGATGGTTTTTCCCAGCCCCAGGTAGTCCCCGGGGTCAATGGAAAAGTCTTCTTTCAGGGGAATCTGGGTGTAGGGGATCCGGTTCAGCTCCGCGAAGACCGGATAAAAGCCGTAGGTGATATCCGGGAAAGCCAGGGGGTTTTCTTCATCAGCAAAGGCCATGAAGGCGAAGTTCAGCACTTCATCGGAGCCGTTGGTGACGATGACCTGGTTGGGGGCGACTCCATAGGTCTTTGCCAGCATGGCCCGGAGAGCGGTGCATTCCGGGTCGGAGTAAAGCTGTAATTTCTCCACCTGCCCGGCCACCGCCCGGGCCACACCGGGGGAGGGGGGGAAGGGGGACTCGTTGGTGTTCAGCTTCACATACTGCATATCCTTGGGCTGTTCCCCGGGGGTGTAGGGGGTCAGGGAAATCAGGCGTTTGGTAAAAAATCTGCTCATGTTTCTTCCTCAAAGCGGATGGTGGCGCTTCTGGCGTGGGCCTGGAGGCCTTCCTTGTTGGCAAAATAGGCGATCTTGTCGGCAACGGCGGACAGGGCGTCAGCGGTGTAGTAGGTGTACTGGGACTTCTTTACGAAGTCATCCACCGACAGGGGAGAGGAGAACCGGGCGGTGCCGCTGGTGGGCAGGGTGTGGTTGGGACCTGCGAAGTAATCGCCCAGGGCCTCGGGACAGTGCTTGCCCATGAAGATGGAACCGGCGTGCTTGATTTTGTCCAGGTAGTCGAAGGGATTGTCCACGCACAGCTCCAGGTGCTCGGGGGCGATCTCGTTGGCGATGTCGATGGCCAGCATCAAATCGTCCTTTGCTACGATGATCTTGCCGTTATTATCAATGGAGGCCCGTGCGATCTCGGCCCGGGGGAGCTGGGGGATCTGCTTTTCCAGCTCGTCGCTGACGGCCTGGGCGAAAGCGGCACTGTCTGTCACCAGAACGGCACTGGCCATTTTGTCGTGCTCCGCCTGGGACAGCAGGTCAGCGGCTACAAATTTGGGGTCGGCAGTGGAGTCGGCTACCACAAGAATCTCGCTGGGGCCGGCGATCATGTCGATGGCCACCCGGCCAAAGACCTGCTTTTTGGCTTCTGCCACATAGGCGTTGCCGGGGCCGACGATCTTATCCACCTTGGGTACGGACTCGGTGCCGTAAGCCAGGGCGGCAATGGCCTGGGCACCGCCCATCTTGAAGATCCGGTCCACGCCGGCGATACCTGCGGCGGCCAGGATCACGGGGTTCACCTTGCCGTCCTTTCCCGGGGGCGTAACCATGACGATCTCACTGCATCCGGCGATCTTGGCGGGAATGCTGTCCATGAGTACGGTGGAGGGGTAGGCGGCGGTGCCGCCGGGGACGTACAGGCCCACCTTCTCAATGGGCATCACCTTCTGGCCCATGACGATGCCGTCTTTGGTGATGACGAAGCTGTTGCGGACCTGCTTCTCATGGAAGCAGGTGATGTTGGCGGCGGCTTCCTTCAGAATATCCAGAAATTCCGGCTCTACGGAGGCGTAGGCCTCCTCCATTTCCTGCCGGGTGACTTCCAGGCTGGAAAGCTGGGCCTTGTCAAACTTTGCGGCATAGGCATAGAGGGCTGCGTCACCGTTCTTGCGGACATCGGCGATGATCTGGGTTACCACATCCTCCACGTTGGCGGAGATATTCTCCCGGGCGAAGATGGCGTCATTGGACACCTCGCCGTAATTGTAAATCTTAATCATGCTGCTGCACCTGCTCTTTCAGGGCCTGCTGAATGGCTTCGATCTGGCGGCCCTTGAATTGGAAGCTTGCCTTGTTGGCGATGAGTCTTGCGCTGATGGGGACGATGGTTCCCACCACGGATAAGTTGTTTTCTTTTAATGTAACGCCGGTCTCCACGATGTCCACGATCACGTCGGACAATCCCAGGATGGGAGCCAGCTCAATGGAACCGTTCAGCTTGATGATATCGATCTGACGGCCCTTTCCCGCGTAGTATTCTGCGGCGATGTTTGTAAATTTGGTGGCGACCCGGAGGGTACGCTCCCGGTCATCATGGAAATCCGCCGGGGCAGCGATGGCCATGCGGCATTTACCCATGTCCAGGTCCAGAAGCTCATAAACATCCGGCTTGTATTCCAGCAGGATGTCTTTGCCGGCCACGCCGATGTCTGCGGCACCCCGTTCTACATAAATGGCCACATCGGAGGGCTTGACCCAGAAGTAGCGCACCTGCTTTTCCTCATTTTCAAAGACCAGTTTTCGGTTTGTTTCCCGGATGGCAGGACATTCAAAGCCTTCCGCTTCAAACATGGCGTAGACTTTTTCTCCCAGGCGGCCGTTGGGAAGGGCG
>JAXJVC010000161.1:0-2753 GCA_036308745.1 Oscillospiraceae bacterium
AACATCAACCTCTTAAAAGGCACCCTACCCCTGGAGCAGATCTGCAGTCTGATGGCCTATCTAAACGGCGACCTGACAGACGAAAGCGACGACCTGGTGGACGACACCATGCTCTATTTCCTTTTCGTCCGTCTGGCGGCCCGGGCAAGGTACTTAGGAGGCGACAAATCCTGGGACGATGCCCTGGTGGAAGTCACAGCCGATTACGTCGAACCCATCCCTGGCGCCAGAGAAAAGCTCATCAAGGTCCTGAAGATCATGCTCACCGCCTGGGTCTCCAGCCGCATCAAGGCAGAAGCCGAGCAGATGATTGCCGAGCTTTGACCCTGTATCCATTCTACAGAAAGGAGAAGAAAATCATGGCAGAAACCTTTTGCGGAAAAAACTGTGGCGAATGCCCCCAGAAAGAAGTGTTGAACTGCCCCGGCTGCCGGACCGGTCCCGGAAAGGGATTTGACGGCGACTGCGAGCTTGCGTCCTGCTGCCGTGGCAAAGGTCATGAGCAGTGCGAGACCTGCATCTTTAGCGGCAATTGCGGCACCTTGAGAAGAAAAGACTATTTCCCCGAGGACCGGCGCAGAAAACGGGAAGCCGCCGCGGCAGAGAAAGCCGCCATGGCCCGTCGGGCGCCCCTTCTGGGTAAGTGGCTCTGTATCCTGTTCTGGCTGGTGGTCCCCAGCACCATCGCCTCCCTCCTGACGGAGGAATGGATCACCGGACTGGTCCCCGGTCTGTACATCGTGGGAATCATCCTGCAGCTCGGATGCGCCCTAACTACCAGCCTGGTTCTGTGGAAGCTGTCGGAGGCCGAGGACCGTTACCGCACCGCAGCCCTCTGCAGTCTGACGGCCGCAGCAGTCACCCTGTTCCTGGCAGCAGTAACCAGAGGCGACGATATCCCCACCTGGACACTGCTGATCACCCTCCCCGCCGCCGTTGTCTCCCTGGTGGGCGAATACAACCAGTTTACCGCCCATACCATTGTAACCACTCCCCTGGATCGGGAATTGTCCGAAAAATGGACCAGGCTTTGGAAGTGGTACATCGGCAGCTTCGCCGTTTTACTGGGAAGCCTGTTCCTTCTGCTGCTGATCCCCATTCTGGGCCTGCTGGCCATGCTGGCCGCCGCCATCGCCCTGACGGTCACAGCCATTATAAAGTATATTTACCTGTACCAAACAGCAAAGCTGTTCCGAGAATATCCCCAATAATCTCATAATGCCCGCGCAGAGAAACTTTGCGCGTACAAAATCCCGAAAGGAGAAAATCCAATCATGGAAGAAAATACCAACTACAGCTGGACACCCAATTCGTCCAGCCAGCCCCCCAAGCCCCCGAAAAAGAAGACCGACTTCAAGCGGGTCGGCCGCACCATCACCGTAGTCGCCATCGTCCTGATCCTGGTGATCTGCGCCAGCACCTGCTTCTACACCGTGGATGACAAGCAGCAGGCTGTGGTCACCACCTTCGGCAAGGTCACCGACGTTACCGATGCAGGCGTCCACTTTATGATCCCCTTCGGCATCCAGCAGGTTAAGAAGGTGGACGTAAACGTCTACCAGAAGATCGAGCTGGGCTATTCCAGTGACGGCCACGGCTATAATGTAAACGAAAGCGAAAGCACCATGATCACCGGTGACTACAACATCGTCAACGTGGACTTCTTTGTGGAATACAAGATCTCCGATCCCGTCCAGTATCTCTATTCCTCTAACGATCCTGTTCTGATCCTGCGCAACCTGATCCAGAGCCAGATCAGAAACGTGGTCGGCTCTTCCACCGTTGATGCGGTGCTTACCGACGGCAAGGAGAACATCCAGATGCAGGTCAAGGACCTGGTATCCCAGATCCTTGAGGAATACGACATCGGCCTGACCCTGGTGGATGTAAAGATCCAGGACGCAGAGCCCCCCACCCAGGAGGTCATCGAAGCCTTCAAGGCCGTTGAGACCGCCAAACAGCAGGCCGAGACCGTCATCAACGACGCAAAGGCCTACGAAAATGCTCAGCTCCCCAAGGCTCAGGCCGAAGCGGATAAGCTGATTCAGAACGCCGAGTTCCTGCGCCAGAAGCGTATCAACGAAGCAGTGGAGCAGGTTGCCATGTTCCAGGCCATGTACGCCGAGTACGCCCTGAACCCCGACATCACCCGCTCCCGTATGTACTACGAAGCCGTTTCCCAGATCCTGCCCGGCGTGAAGCTGTACATCAATACCGGTTCCGGCGAAAATTCCGACGTCCAGATGCTCCTGCCTCTGGACCAGCTGGTAAATACCACAGGAGGTACGAACTAATATGAAAAAACGTGTTGTTTTCATCGCCATCCTGGTCATTCTGGCCCTGCTGGCACTGAACTCCATGTTCACCGTCCGGGAGAACGAGTACGCCTGTACCGTCCGTTTCTCCAAGATCATCGACACCACCGACCAGGCCGGTCTCCACTTTAAGATTCCCTTCGTCGACAGCGTCAAGTATTTCACCAAGGCCACCCAGCTGTACGACATCCCCCCTTCCGAGGTCCTGACCTCCGATAAGCAGAACATGACCGTGGACTGCTACATCCTCTGGTCCATCTCCGACCCCAAGCTGTTCTATCAGACCCTGGGTTCCACCTCTGTCGCCGAACAGCGTCTGGACGCATTGACCTACAATGAGCTGAAGACCGTCATGGGTACTCTGGCCCAGTCTGACATCATCAACATGGAAGACGGTGCCAAGCGCAACGAAATCTACGAAAACATTTCCACCGACGT
>JAXJVC010000162.1:0-5575 GCA_036308745.1 Oscillospiraceae bacterium
AATAGAAGCCATGGACGATTAGCTCAGCTGGCTAGAGCATCCGCTTGACGTGCGGAAGGTCATAGGTTCGAGTCCTATATCGTCCACCAAAAAAACCACACCAAATGGTGTGGTTTTTGTTATGCTGTCATAGGACTCGAACCCATCTCAATGCAGGCCATCCATTCGGATGGCCTTTCTCATTTCTTGATATTAGGATTAGACTCCGTTCCAATGCTGATGTCTTCTGGCCAGGGGACAGTAACACACCGGAAAATCATTTTTTATTTAAGGATTATTTAATAATTCCCATGCTACAATTTGATCACAACAGCGAAAGGAGCAAACAAAATGTATCTCAACATTCTCAAAAAAGACCTGAAACGAAAAAAAGCGATGAACGCCATTGTGCTGGTGTTCGTGATCCTTGCCGCCATGTTCGTGTCCTCCAGCGTAAGCAATATCCTTACTGTGACCACTTCCCTGGACCGCTACATGGACATGGCAAACGCGCCGGATTATTTCGGTATCACATTGAACAAAGCCCTGGAAGTCGACGTTGATGAAATTCTGGATTCCGCCCCGTCTATTGACAGCTACTCATCCGAAACCATGCTGGTCATGATGGTGGACAACATCATTTTGGAACCGGATGTTGAGCCTGTCAAGGGCGGAGCCCAGCTCCTCGTGAGTGACGAGCATTTGTCCCAAAACTATTTCCTCTCCGATCAAAGCATTCTGGAATCCGTTCCCCAGGGTGAAGTTTATGTCACCGCCGCCCTGGCAAAAGCCAACGGACTGGAACCCGGCGACAAAGTTACCATTGAGATTGAGGGTATCCGCAAGGAATTCACCCTGGCAGGCACCATTCTGGACGCAGCCCTCGGTGCCAGCAACATTATCAAATATTTCATCAGCAGTGAGGACTTTGAAGTCTTTGCTGCCAACGAAACCATTAAAAATTTTTACGGCGGCTCAATTTACTACATCCATACCTCTGATCTGGAAACCACCCAGGCAGAGATCAGCGAAGCCATCAGAAGCTTCAGTATCAAGGGCGACAGAGCCTATCTGAAATTCACCTATGTCTTCGATCTGCTGCTGGCAGGCGTCCTGCTGGTGGTAAGCGTCATTCTCATTGCCATCGCCTTCGTGGTCCTGCGCTTCACCATCACCTTTACCCTCTCCGAAGAATTCCGCGAGATTGGCGTGATGAAGGCAATCGGCATCCGGAATCTGAAGATCCGGGGGCTGTACCTGGTAAAATACACGGCGATTGCCATTATCGGCGCCGCCATCGGCCTTGCGCTGAGCTTTCCCTTTGGTAACCTGCTGATGAGTGTGACATCCACGTCCATCATTATGAGCAGCGCAAACCCCTTCCTGGTGAATTTCCTCTGCTCCCTGCTGGTCATCGCCATCATCCTGCTGTTCTGCTTCGGCTGCACCGGCAAGGTTAAAAAGATGACCCCCATCGACGCCATCCGAAACGGCCAGACCGGCGAACGCTTCCGGAAAAAGAGCCTGATGAGCCTGGGCAGATCCCGGCTTTCCGCCACCGGCTTCCTGGCCATGAACGACGTTGTCAGCAGCTCCAAGCGCTACGGCATCATGATCCTGACCTTCCTCCTGTGCCTGTCCATGCTGCTGATCCTCTCTACCACCGTTTGCACCATGAAGAGTGGTTCCCTGAACGGTGCCTTCGGCTGGATGGATTACCACATCTCCCTCTCCGGCTATACCGATTCGGATCAGTACATGGTCGATGGCGGACGTGAAATGATGAAAGAGGACCATGTCAAGCTGGAGAAGGCCCTGGAAGAACAGGGTATCCCCGCGGTCTGCTGCCAGCAAGCTATGTTTACCCTCCCGGTGACCCATGGAGAAATGGAGCATAGCCCCACTGTCTATCAGGGCACCGGCACCGCAATGGATCTGTACGAATACACCGAAGGCACCCCGCCCCAGCACGCAAACGAAATTGCCATTACCAAAAGAACCACCGACAAGCTGAAGGCTGGCATCGGCGACACCGTCACCATCACCACCCTGGATGGTGCTGAAGAATATATCATCACCGCCTATTACCAGGCCATGCAGAGCTTTGGCGACGGCATTCTGCTCCATGTGGATGCCGAAGTCAATTACGCCCAGTCTATCGGAGCTACCCCTGCGCTGCTGCGGTTCCCCGATGATCCCGGCAAGGAAGAGATCCGGCGCAGAATGGATGTGATCCAGGCGCTTTATCCCGACTGCGAACTCAAAACCTGCGAGCAGAACGTTTCCGAGATGCTCATGGTGACCGATGCCATGGATGCCATGAAGTATCTGGTGGTGGCCCTGACCATAGCGCTGACGGCCCTGGTAACTGTGCTGATGGAGCGCTCCTTCATCGCCAAGGAACAGGGGGAAATTGCCCTGATGAAGGCCATCGGCACCAGAAACGCCAAAATCTACGCCTACCACACCCTGCGGTTTGCCTTTGTGGGCCTGATTGCCGTGATCCTCGGCGAGCTCCTGGCAATGCCCCTGACCCACCTTTGTATGGACCCGATTTTTAAACTGACGGGCATGGATATTGCGGTCAACTATGTGATCGATCCCATGGAAATGTATCTGATCTTCCCTGCCACCGTTCTTGTAACCACCGCCCTGAGCGCATTCCTGACCTCCCTCTACACCAGAAAGATCAAGTCCTCCGACACCGCTAACATTGAATAAGAAAGGGTAATGATATGAAGATCCTCGAAGTAAAAGACCTGTGCAAGACCTACATTGTGAACAAGCGTCAGAACAACGTTCTGAAGAACGTAAACTTTACCGTCAGCGACGGCGAAATGGTGGCCATCATGGGCCCCTCCGGCTCCGGTAAATCCACCCTGCTGTATGCCGTTTCCGGCATGGACGGCATCACCTCCGGCGAGGCGCGCTTCCTGGGCAAGAACATCGCCGCCATGGGCGAAAAGGAGCTGGCAGACCTGCGTCTGGATGAAATGGGCTTCATCTTCCAGCAGATGTATATGCTGAAGAACCTGACGGTCCTGGACAACATCATTCTCCCCGCAGTCCAGTCCGGCAAGAACAAGGAATCCCGCAAGGAGATCGTTCAGCGCGCCCAGGACCTGATGCGCAAGCTGGACATCATCGACATCGCCGACAACGACATCAACGAAGTTTCCGGCGGCCAGCTTCAGCGTGCCTGTATCTGCCGCAGTATGATCAACAACCCCAAGATGATCTTCGGCGACGAGCCCACCGGCGCACTGAACCGCACCTCCTCCGACGAAGTCATGGACGAGCTGGCAAAGCTGAACGCCGACGGCACCACCATCATGCTGGTGACCCACGACGTTAAGGTCGCGGCAAAATGCACCAGAGTGATGTACATAGTTGACGGCAACATTAAAGGCGAGTATAATTTAGGCAGATGCGAAAGCGCTTCCCAGATGAGATCCCGGGAACGGGAGCTGAACAACTGGCTCATGGAGATGGGTTGGTAACATGAATACGGGGCGGCCACCGGTCGCCCCTTCGCCGCATGAAAGGATACGCCTATGACAGACATTCTCATCGTTGAAGACAACAAGGAGCTTTCCACCCTGCTGTGTGATTTCCTCCGGGGAGAAAACTACACGGTATCGGTGGCAGAAAGCGGAGAAAAAGCCCTTTCCCTGTATGAACGCTACGGCGCAAAGCTGATCGTGCTGGACATCATGCTCCCGGGAATCGACGGCTTTGCGGTGTGCAAAAAGATCCGTGAGGAGAGCAACACCCCAATCCTGATCGTAAGCGCAAAAACCGGCAAAGAGGACAAGCTCAGTGGACTGATCCTGGGTGCGGATGATTATATTGAAAAACCCTACGACATCGATATCCTGCTTGCCAAAATCGCAGGAATTTTCAAGCGCAGATACGCCGTCGATGAACTGATCTGCGGCGATATCCGGATCAACAAGCTCAGCCGCACCGTATATAAAAACGGAACCCCCATCGATATGACCGCAAAGGAATATGACCTTCTTCTGCTCCTTGCGGAAAACAAGGGCAAGACCCTGACAAAGGAATATCTTTTCAATCAGATCTGGGGCTTTGACAGTTTCTCCGAGCAGCAGACCCTCACCGTGCACATCAAATGGCTCCGCCAGAAGATCGAGAACGACCCCAAAAAGCCTCAAAAAATCCAAACCGTATGGGGAGTAGGCTATCAGTATGAAAGCATTTAACAGAATTTTCGCAGCCGTGATCGCTGCGGTCCTTCTCCTGTTTGCGGTGGCAAACGGAATCCTTCTCCGGGACAAGGCCGACAACGACAGGCCTTACCTTGTGGAAGTGAACCGTCTTTCCCGAAAGATCCAAACCGACACCTTTGAACCCTCTGATCTGACAGCCTGCGATTACGTCACAGCAGTAAGCGGGTACAGCGAGAATTTTTACAATTCCCCCAGCGATTATGTGGTCCGGGAGATCAACGGAGAGCTGTACCGTTTTGATTACCACACCGACCGCAGTGCAGAAAAAGCAAAGCAGATGCTTATCGTGAATGCCATCCTCGCCGGAATGTCCGTACTAATCGTTTCTGTTCTGTTCTACACAAAGAGGAACATTCTGGCACCCTTCAACCAATTGAAAGACGTTCCCTATGCCCTTTCCAAAGGAAACCTTACTGTCCCCATGAAGGAATCCAAAAGCCGTTTCTTCGGAAACTTCCTCTGGGGCCTGGACCTGCTCCGGGAGAATCTGGAGCAGCAGAAGGAGCGGGAGCTGGAGCTGCAGCGGGATCGAAAAATGCTTTTGCTGTCTCTGTCCCACGATATCAAAACGCCCCTGTCCGCCATAAAGCTGTATGCCAAGGCCTTGTCAAGGGGACTTTATACCGACAAGGAAAAGCAGCTGGAAGTCGCGGAGAGCATCCATGCAAAAGCAAACGAAATCGAACACTATGTGACACAGATCGTCACCGCATCCCGGGAAGATTTCCTCACCTTCGATGTAACCATGGGCGAATTTTATCTATCGGAGCTGGTGGAAAAAATCCGGATTTACTACACCGAAAAGCTCTCCCTGATCAAAACCGACTTTTCTCTGGAGGAATACCCCAATTTCCTCGTCCGCGGCGACCTGGACCGCAGCATCGAAGTCATCCAGAACATCATGGAGAACGCCATCAAATATGGCGACGGGCAAAAGATCTCCATCCATTTCTCCGAAGAAGAAGGATGCCTCCTGTTCACCGTACGAAACAGCGGCTGTTCCCTTCCCGATACAGATCTGCCCCATATGTTTGACAGCTTCTGGCGGGGTGCCAATGCGGAAACCCAAAAAGGCAGCGGTCTGGGACTTTACATCTGCCGCCAGCTTATGCGCAAAATGAACGGCGAAGCCTTCGCCGAGATCCAAAACGGCGATATGTGCGTAACCGCACTCTTCGAAAAGGCGTAAAGAGGCCTCAAACTCACAATAATTTCAGGGCGCGTTGCAAAAGCAACGCGCCCCTGTTTGTTTTTCTATGTCTGCTCATCGCATTATGCACAGAGCCTTCTGCGCCGCAGGAGGAGTCCCAGAGCAGCCAGCGTTGCCAGCCAAATTCCGGCAAGGA
>JAXJVC010000163.1:0-9049 GCA_036308745.1 Oscillospiraceae bacterium
ATATTCATCTTCTCTTTTTTCAGATAATTGGTTTGAATTGGGCAGAAATGTTCAAAAACGGAAATAGAAAAGGAGAAACTATCTATGGGCAAGAAACCCACGAACACCACATCTACCCTGACCCGTAAGCATGTCTGGGGTTACGGTCTGGGCGATGCCGGCGCTTGTATGTCCAACTGCATCGTCGCCATGTTCGCCACCCGTTACTATGTCAACGTTCTGAAGATTGACACCACGATGATGGCAGCAATTCTGCTGATCTGGAACATTTGGGATGCCGTCAACGATCCTCTGATGGGCACCATTCTGGACAAGTCCTTCGCAAAGAGCAAGAACCCTAAGGGCAAGTTCCGCCCCTGGCTGCTGCGTTCCACCCCGCTGATTGCCATTACCTGTATCGTATTCTTTACACTCCCCACCTTCTTTGAAGGCATCACCATGATGGTGGTTCTGTTCGTCTGTAAGATCCTGTACGAAGGCTCTTACACCATGTTCAACATCCCCATGGGCTCTCTGCTGTCCTCCATGGCAAAGAACGACGAAGAGCGCGCTCAGCTGTCCTCCGCCCGTGGCTTCGGCTCCACCGTCAGCTCTCTGGTTCCTGTGTTTACCGCTCCCCTGATTCTCAGCGCTCTGGGTGATACCAACCCCATCGCTTACACCGTCATGGCTGTGGTCTTTGCTGCTATCGGTTTTGTGATGTGCCTGCTGCACTATCTGTGGACCGAAGAACGCAGCGAGCCTGTGGCTGCTTCTCAGGATGCCGCTGATAAGATCAAGTTCACTGACATTCTGAATGTCTTTAAGTCCAATCGCGCTTTCCTGGCCTTGTGCCTGCACTCCATCTGTGTCTGCACCCAGCAGTCCGTCGCGACCGCTCTGGGCACCTACATGTATGCCGACGTTCTGGGCAATCTGGCTCTGATGAGTGCTGCGTCCCTGCTGAGCATGCCTCTGTCCTTCATCTTCCTGGCAATCGCTCCCAAGATGGCCAAGAAGTTCGGTCTGGAAGGCTACATCCGTCATGGCCTGATGATCGGCGCTGTGATGTACGTCGCTCTGTTCGCTATGCATCTGGTGATGCCCGTTTCCGCAATTGTCCATCTGATCATCAGCTCCATTGCCGGCGCATTCGTGATGATCTCCACCCAGCAGCAGTACGGTCTGGTTGGTGAGTCTATCGACTACAACGAATATCTGACCGGCAAGCGTACCGAGGGTTCCATCTACGGCACTTTCAGCCTGTCCCGCCGTGTTGGCACCACCATCGGCAACTCCCTGGGTGTTCTGATGCTGGGCTGGATCGGCTATGACGCAAATCTGGCTGTTCAGACCGCAAGCACTCTGACCGGTATCAAGGTTCTGTGCGTCCTGCTGCCCGGTATCTTCGCGCTGGGTTCCTGGGTTGCATTCCGTTTCGTATGGAACATCACTCCCACTGTCCGTGAGAAGATGCGTGCAGCTACTGAAGCCAAGAAGGTTTCTGCTGAATAATCTCCTCATTTTCTCTTCTGCCAAGGCGGCACGGTACTGTGCCGTGCCGCCTATCTCTAAAAGTTATCTGTCAGCCGTCCGGGCCATCTTTCTCCTTTCAGTTTACAAGACGTTTTTTGCCATTAAATCCGGGCGGTTGACAGATGACTTTTATTTTCTGATCAAAGGAGTGTCGCTATGCGTAACATTGTGAATCTGAATTTCAAATGGGCATTCTCCAAGGAAGCTGAAACCGTTCCCGCTTCCATGCCCGAAAAGTGGTACTGGGTAAACCTTCCTCACACCTGGAATGCCATTGACGGTCAGGACGGCAACAACGATCTGTACCGGGGTGCTGCCTATTATGCCAAGAATGTTGACAAAATCGACATTCCTGATGCCCAGCGGTACTATCTGGAAATCAACGGTGCCAATTCTTCCGCTGCTGTCTACTGGAACGGCAAAAAGCTGGCAATCCATGATGGCGGCTACTCCATCTGGCGCGTGGATGTTACCGATGTGATGGAAAGCTCCAATCTGATCGTCTTTGAAGTGGACAATGCTCCCAACGACCGGGTATATCCCCAGTCTGCGGACTTTACTTTCTATGGTGGCCTGTACCGGGATGTGAATTTGATCTGTGTTCCCGAAAGTCATTTTGATCTTTCCTACTACGGTGGCCCCGGCATCAAGGTTACCCCCATTGTTGAGGGTAGTGCTGCCAATGTAGAGGTAGAAGTCTGGACGAAAAACGCTGATGGCAAGACTTTGACCTACACCATTACCGACGCAGAGGGCAATGTGGTTGCTGAAACTGCCACTACGGAAACCAAAGCCAATTTTGTCATCGAAAACGCACACAAGTGGCATGGCAGAAAGGATCCTTACCTGTATACCGCAACGGTAAAACTGGAGGATCTGGATACGGTATCTGCCCGCTTTGGCTGCCGCTCCTTTGAAATTGATCCCGACCGTGGTTTCATTCTCAACGGTGAAGAATATCCGCTGCGTGGTGTTGCCCGCCATCAGGACCGTTGGTGCATCGGCAATGCGCTGCTTCCGGAGCATCATGAAGAAGACATCGACATGATCATGGAGCTGGGTGCCACCACCATCCGTCTGGCCCATTACCAGCATGACCAGTATACCTATGACCTGTGCGATGAAAAGGGTCTGATTCTGTGGGCAGAAATTCCTTACATTTCCCAGCACTTGCCGGGTGGCGTGGACAATACCGTTAATCAGATGAAGGAGCTGATCATCCAGAACTATAACCATCCTTCCATCGTGGTTTGGGGTCTGAGCAACGAGGTAACATCCGAAGGCGCCGATCCCCGGATCGATGACAATCACAAAATTCTAAATGATCTGTGTCATGGGCTGGATAAGACCCGTCCCACCACCATGGCTGTGGTTTCCATGTGCCCCACGAATCATCCCTATATCCAGATCCCCGATGTGGTTAGCTACAACCATTATTTCGGTTGGTATGGTGGCACCATCGATGCATACGGTCCCTGGTTTGACAAGTTCCATGCAGATCATCCCAGCATTCCCATCGGTGTTTCCGAATATGGCTGTGAAGCACTGAACTGGCATAATTCCGAACCGGAAGCCGGCGACTACACCGAGGAATATCAGGCCATTTACCACGAAGCGCTGATCAAGCAGCTGTTTACCCGCAAATATCTTTGGGCAACCCATGTCTGGAACATGTTCGACTTCGGTGCTGACGGCAGAAACGAAGGCGGTGAGTCCGGCCAGAACCACAAGGGTCTGGTGACCTTTGACCGGAAATACAAGAAGGATTCCTTCTATGCCTACAAGGCATGGCTGTCCGATGAACCCTTTGTTCACCTGTGCGGCAAGCGGTATGTGGACCGCACCGAAGATGTGACCAAGGTTACCGTATACTCCAACTTGCCTTCCGTAGAGCTGTTTGCCAATGGCATCAGTCTGGGTGTGAAGGAAGCACCCGATCACTTCTTCTATTTCGATGTTCCGAACGTCGGAGAAACCAAACTGGTGGCTGTCGCCGGGCAGCACAAGGATGAATCTGTGATCCGTAAGGTAGCAGAACCGAATCCTGCTTATCGTCTTGTGGAAAAGGGTGCGATTTTGAACTGGTGGGATATCACCGAGGTTCCCGGCCATGCATCGCTGAATACCAAGGTTGAAAAGATTATCGCCAGCATCGGCGTGGACACACTGACCGAAATGCTCAGACCCATCGTACAGATGTCCGCTGTGCCCAGTGTCATTGCTCTGCTCAGCACTATGACCGTCATTCGCCAGATCAATCTGCTGACCGGCGCGACCAATACCCCCGTTACCAAGGAACAGCTTCTGGACCTGAATGCCCAGCTGAACAAGATCGCTATCTAAAGTCAAGACCACCGGCTTAGCCGGTGGCTTGCACAGGCCCTATAAGGGCCTATTACCAGCCGCACCTAAAAGGTGCACCGAATATCTATCTTTTGCACGAAATGCTCCGCCGCTATTAAAATAGCTTATTGTCTATCGTACGGAGTTTGTGCTATACTAATCATATCCATTTGGATAACCTCCCTTTGTACTGGTTTGTAGACGGTTGGCGAACCTGTTTGCACTCTATCATCGGGAGGTTTATTTTCTGGGCATAAGTATAACTTTTCTTTTGCCCACCTGCATAGCAGGTGGTTCTCTTTCTAACGAACAGGGCCGCAGCAAGCTTTTCTGCGGCCCCATTTTTACGATTTACTTCTGATTCGACTGTCTGCGTTTCTTCTTGCCAAGAGCATACCCAGCCGCCGTGCTCAGTACGCCGCCGGATATGGAGTACAACATCGTTCCCATACCGCCGGTTTCCGGCAGCTCATAGGTCGAAACGTTTTCCACCTTCTCTTCCAGTTCTCCCGTGTCGCTCCGCGTCAGGACTCTGTAAGGCTCCGCGGGAAGCTGATATCCATCCGGAGCCTTGGTCTCCACCAGCAGGTACTTGTTTTGGTCCAGTTCTTTCCATTCCAGAACGCCGTTTTCGTCCGTTGTTCCGGTGCAGCACAGATACCAGGTCTGTCCCTCATATTCCTTGGTCTCTGCGGTGTTGGTCTCCAAACCGTACAGCTTAAACTCAGCGCCTTCCAAAACTGTGTCCGCATCTCTGCCGTCCACTTTGGTCACCCGGATGCTCCAGTGATCCATCACATTCTGGCAGACGATCCGCTGATTCGCCGACGGGTCGTAGGTGAAGGTGTAGGAATTGCCCTTTCCGTTCAGGAATTTACCAAAGGCATAAGGTTCGGGAATATTGGTCTCTGTCACCGTATAGGTCTTCCCCTTCTCCCAGGTCCAGCCTTCCGGGCTGATCTCCACCCAGTCCGACTCACTGCTGTCTGCCGGAACCTCCGCCTTAAACGTTCCAGCAACTCCACCGGTGCTGGTCACGAGGAAGGTAAATTCCGTATTCTGTGCCGCGTTCAGCGGATTCCCTTTGCTGTCCACCAGCTTCTTCATCAGCTTCGGCACCGAGGGGATCTTAGCACCCACTGCCACCGGCATGGCTTCCAGTTCATTGGAGTTTCCTTCAAGACTATAGTGGTAGCCAAAGTTGTTCCAGGCAGTCTGCCCCGGTTTCGCGTCCTTGTCCGCCTTCACCTTAAAGGTAACTGTCACCTTCGCATCCACCGGAATGGTCTCGCTGATAATCACCCGGATCGCCCGGGCATCTGTGGGATCAGTCGTCCACTGCGAACCTTCTTCACCCATCCACTGGCTGCTCTGAGGCCCGCCGAAATCCGTACTCTTGCTGTACTGGATCGTATACTTCTCAGGCGTGTAGGACTCGCCCTCCTTCGGCACAACCGTTACCACGAAACCAGGAGTCTCCGCCAGATGGACCGCGAACTCACTGTCTCTGGGTGCGTTGGTGTCAAAGGGGGTGTGGTCATTTTCCGCATCTGGCAGATTGTCGATCAGCACCAGTTTGCTCATGGGCCGGTTGGTGTCGTTGTTCACCGTCAGTGTGTACTGGAATTCACTTTCCGGCCCGTCCAGAACCACATATTTCTTCTTTGTGGGATCGGAAGAACCCTCATCCCCGCCAAACTCCACTTCGTTCAGAGAGCTGGTAACAAAGCCACTGCTCACCGTCACGGGAGCCGTTGCCCGGATGCCCTTGCTTCCATCTGGGAGGGTGATCTCAGTTCCTTCAGAGTTCAGCGTATACTCCTGAGTAGGAACAACAACAGCCTGGTTGGTAAAAACAGAATTCTTGTAGCTGGTGGTAGGATTCACCGCCGACAGGTAGAACTCTACAGAACCGCCCTCCGGCACAGAAAAGTACCTTCCCTCCAGATCCAGTGTCACAACCTCATTACCTTGTTCATCCAGACTGAGAGACACATATCCCCTTGTCTTTTCCTCAATTCCGAACGCCGTAGGTTGATTGCTGCCTATTTTTGCATACCAGTCCATTCCGAGATATATATCTCTTACGGCCAAAACTTCACCATTTTGGGGGATATGCTTCGGGACCTCCAGCAAATCGTATCTAGTCTCCCACTTTCCCACCGCATTCCGAACAACACAGAATACCTTGCCTGTCAGCGTATAAGGCGCGGGCAGGGTTTCCACGATGGTGTAATCCGTCATGGACTGGGTTCCCCCGTTGTACAGGGTGATCTTCCAGGTGATCTCATCTGCATGTCTCACATAGTTTTGATAATCGAATTCTTCGCCGGTGAGAAAATCTTTGTACTTAACCGTCTGTTTCTGGATACCGGGAACGATACCGCCCCGGTACAGCGTAACATCCGATGCAAGCCAGGTTTCCCCTGTATCCACCCCAAAGCAGTTCTCTGCCTCCCAGGATGTCATGATATACCGGTTTCCGTCGTTGTTCGAGAAAAAGCTTTCTGTTTGGGGTGCTGCCGCGGACCGGTCTTCCGCTGTTACCAGCTTCATACCCGTCCCCGAGGGGTCTACATAGGCCATGGCCGCCGTATTTGTTGCCGTATTGTCCTCTAATGCAATGTTGGTAGAGCAGATGTAGCCAAAGACGATGGCCTCATTCCGCTTCAGATAGCACTGGTTTCGCGCCTCGTCCCAGTGGACCGAATTGGATTTGTCACCGGCGGAGAAACTGAATTTCACACCTGTCTCCATTGCTGTTGCCGTCACCGTCGCGCTTCGGTAGGTCACATCGCCACCGATATCCGCAAGCATATTGCTTTCTCCGCCTTTTGTCACCAGCGTGGTATTCTCATTACCAAAAACCTGGCCGCAACTCAGGGGCGCTCCGTTCCAGAATGTACCATTCGTCAGGATCATATAGGAGAATCCCTTCGGAAGTGCGTCGTAAATATCACTTAAATACAGCCGCTTGTTTCCGTCGTTCACCACCGTCACATAGTACAGTACCGCCCGGTATCCGGAGTCCCAGTTATTAAAGTATTCCCGGGACCCGTTTTCATGGAAATCATAGAGGTGGCCATACCGGTACAGATATGACCCATAAACACCCTTCTGTAGCATCGCCCGGCCTTCTTCCTTCAGGTCGTGCTTCACCGTGGAAGCATGCCTGAAAACATACATCCGGTTGTCAATGGGATCGCCCTTGAGCGCCTCCGCATAGTTGTCCCAGATTTCCCCATCCGGATAGGTCAGGGTGATGTAGATGTAAACCTCGCTGTCCTTCGGCAGGGTCACGCTGGCGGCATCCGGCCACAGAATATACTGCCGCTGATCCAGCAGATTACCGTATTTCGTACCCAGCTCCCAGCTGTCCATCTTCTCCAGGGTAACGTTCCCTTCGGTTTTGATATCAAATCCTGTGATGTTGACATCCTTTTCCCATGCAAACTGCCCGAAGGTATCCGGCAGCATATCCGCCATATTGGCGCCATTCAGAGTGATCTCAAAGTCATTGGGATTCTCCAGTTCCAGCCGGTAGGTCACCTGCTCGCCGGGTCCCACAAGGCTGTAACCATCCTCGAACAGCTCATCCTTCTCCGGCTTGCTGCCCCTCTGTTCAACGATTTCTTTCTGATATTCCAGCAGCGTACCACCGCCGCCAAAGGAGTCATAGAGCCGGGAACCTTCCCGGTCGTTCATCCACACCTCGGAGTGAACACTGTAGTTCACGCCGGTCAGATCCAGGGACACCAGCGTCTGGTAATCCACATACATGGCATAGTTCCCGCTGGGAAGGGAGTCGAAGTACCACTTGATGGTGGTATGCAGGCCCTCCGTACCTTCGAGCTTTTTTACGGAGATGCTGTGGGCTGTGAGCAGTTTTTCCTCGTCATCCACACCAACAGCCACATTCTTGTATTCGCCCTCTGTCAGGATATAGCAGTCCCCATGGGTTTCCAAATCCTTATCCACAAGTCCGGGATTTTCCTTGATAGGCACCAGCAGGTACTGACTGCCCCGAAGCTCGTCCACCAGCGGCAGATTCTCATAGCAGCCAGAGCCGTAGTGGGTAAAGTGGATGCGGTAATCCAGTACATCCCCATGTTTGACAGCAAAGTTCTCAGCCATGGCACTGCCGTCCGCCTTGGTGACGGATTTGGTTAGTACCGCTTCGCGGGTAACGTCCCAGGCTGTAGTTGTTCCATCGGGGGTTTCTATATGATTCGGCAACCTGTCGGGAACCTTTTTGCTGATTTCCGAGTAGAACTTCGCAGGGCTTGTAATATCCAGGGGATCACCGTTGTATTGGTGCTCCTCGTCCACGCCAATAATCTGGAAGCTGTCCTTTACGGTGGCATACACCATACGGTACTTGGTTTCACCACCGTTTATGGAAAATATCTCCCCCGGCTCATTCATGCGGAACAGACATTCATACAGCGCCTCGTCCGTCACGGCGTAGCCCACTGCCTGCAGTCCCTCTGCCACAGATTTATATGCAGCAGGTGCGCCATCGTTTACAGCAATCAGGTACTTGCTTTCCTCTGCACCGCTGTCATAGCTGATTGTCAGCGTGTTCCCCGTTTTCTCGTCCTCGAATTGGGAATTGGAGGTATGAATCTGGACTGTGCCGCCATTCGTGTCAGTGGCATCATCCCATTCGCGCAAAACCGCGTTGGTGATGGTAATGACCAGGCTGTTGTTCTCCTTGAACATCCGCTCCATATTCTCCGGCTTTATGTAATACCTACCTTTTCTGTTTGAATCGCACAGCGTAAACCGCAGATAGCACGCAAGCTCATTTTCGTAGCCCCAATCCTCCGGTGTAAAATGCACTGCGCCCACATTTTTTACATAAACGGAAAAATCTACATCCTCGCCGAAGTATTTCACAGCGGTATGACTTGCTCCAACTGTGAATGTTGCCTTGATTCCCTTGATCATTCTGCTTGCAGGGTCAGCCCCAAGCCCAGCGCTTTCTCCATAGGTATAATGAACCGTAGCGGAAACGTGATTCTTGAAATCCGCAGTCTTATCCAGTGGGAACGTTTTTCCTGCATCCACTACCAAGAAACTCTTTTCAAATGTCAAAGTCGTGGAAATGCTTGCCACATCCACAGTTTTGCTGGTATTGGTATACCGCCAGGAAGCCACCACGGTATTATTCTCATCGTCCCATGCAAGC
>JAXJVC010000164.1:0-1726 GCA_036308745.1 Oscillospiraceae bacterium
AATGCAGAATGCAGAATGCAGAATTGAGGGATTCCGCTGCTATGAAAAGATTGCTGCTGAAACTGATCCGCTTTTACCAGCGCTATATTTCTCCCGCGTTTCCGGCCCGGTGCCGGTTTTCTCCCACCTGTTCCCGCTACGCGTATGAAGCGATCACCAAGTATGGGGCTTTGAAGGGCGGCTGGCTCGCCCTGCGGCGGCTGCTGCGCTGCCATCCCTTTTACAAAGGGGACTATTTTGACCCCGTACCATGACTTCCACAAAAATTGAGGAGGAAAGTCCATGATTCTCGCATTTAAGTTATCCGATCTGGTCACTGTACCTTTTGGCTGGCTGCTGGGCGTTCTGTATGAAGTGACCAGCAACTACGGTGTTGCCATGATCCTGTTTGCTCTGATCGTCCAGACCGTGCTGCTGCCCATCCGTGCCAAGTCCAAGAAGAGCATGATGAAGATGTCCCGTCTGCAGCCCCGGATCCAGGAGATCCAGCGCAAGTACGCAAACGACCAGCAGAAGCAGAATGAGGCCATCCAGAAGCTGCAGCAGGAAGAAGGCGCGTCCATGGGTATGGGCGGCTGCCTGTGGGGCCTGGTACCCATGCTGATTCTGATTCCTCTGTTCACGGTCATCCGTCAGCCCATGCTCTATATCCTGGGCGAAAGTGCAGAGGTTACCCAGCAGATCATCGATGTAATCAAGGCCGCCAACGCAGACCTGTTCTCCGGCCATGTTGCTTATGAGCAGGTCATTGCTGCCGGTGCCATCCCCCAGTATGCCGCTGAGATCCAGGCTGCCATTCCCGGCATCAGCCCCGACACTCTGGCCGGTATCAACTTCAACTTCCTGGGCATCAACCTGGGTGCTATCCCCC
Organism: Oscillospiraceae bacterium; assembly: GCA_036308745.1. Taxonomy (GTDB): domain Bacteria; phylum Bacillota; class Clostridia; order Oscillospirales; family Oscillospiraceae; genus Faecousia. The sequence goes on from JAXJVC010000164.1 coordinate 872, forward strand.
AGTTCAATGTCTTTGCATCTACTTGGGTCTGGGACTGGGCACACATCGGCCTGTTCCTGATTCCCGTGGTTTCCGCAGGCTCCCAGCTTCTGCAGATGCTGGTCAGCCAGAAGACCAATGATTCCGTCATCACCAACGAGAAGGGCGTTAAGGATGAGGAGGTCGCCAAGAACTCCCAGACTGCCCAGTCCAACAAGATGATGATGTGGATGTTCCCTCTGATGTCCCTGTGGATCGGCTTTACCGTTTCCGCCGGCCTGAGCCTGTATTGGTTCATTGGCGGTGTGTACAGCATGATCTCCGACGCCATCATGACCAAGCGTTACCGCAAGATCTATGACGAAGAGGACGCAGAGCGCCTGAAGCGGGCTCTGGAAGCCGACCGCATCGAGGCTGAGAAGGAGCGCGTTCGCGCCGAGCGCCGTGCCGCTAACCCCGACGGCATCACCGAGAACACCAGCAAGAAGAAGCTGCAGAAGAAGCTGCGTGCTGAGGAGGAGGCTGCCAAGGCTGCCGCCGCCAAGGAGTATGCCGCAAAGAAGGGCGTTGTGGAAGAGGAAGAGACCAGCGACTGCATGTCCGGTATTCCCAGCCGTCCCTACTGCAAGGGCCGTAACTACGATCCCAACCGCTACGCTTCCAATTCTACGGAGGAATAAGCAATGGAAAAGACCATTATCACCAGCGGCAAGACCATTGATCTTGCCATTGAGGCCGCTCTGACCCAGCTGGGTCTGGACCGGGACAGTGTTTCCGTCCAGGTTCTGCAGCAGGCCTAGGCCGGCTTCCTGGGCTTCGGCGCACAGCCCGCCAAGGTCCAGGTGACCTACGAAGCTCCCGATCCCGCCCCTGAAA
>JAXJVC010000165.1:0-5578 GCA_036308745.1 Oscillospiraceae bacterium
GCGTGGGACTGTTCCTCCTGGCCGGCGGAACTCTGGCACAGGTGCCCACCATTGCCGGTATCGGTACCATCATCACCGCCTTCTTCATGGGCCCGCTGATCCAGTTTTTCAACGACCGTGTGGCAAAGCCGCTGCTGGAAAAGGCCAAGTGAAAGGCATTTCATTAAAAATTTTTCAATGAACAGGTGGGGCTTGTCCCCGCCTGTTTTTTGCGATATAATGGAATTATCCAAGTTGGAGGGGTTAATATGCGTATATATCTGTCAAAATACATTTCCGGCGGCAATTCCTATATGAGACGGATTTGTTTTCCTATCCTGTGCAGTGTCACTTTGCTGATCCTGTTTATTCTGATGATCGTCTTTGGGATAACAAAGAGCGGAGGTATAAGCTCCGGGCTGCTTCGATGGATGATAACCCTTCTGCTGTTCCTCTATGTGGCAGGAAATGCCGTTGTTGTAAAGCATATTCAAATGACTGCGTACAGGGATGCTTTGATTTTCTGCACCGACATCAATAACAATTTGTATGTCGTGGACGCAAGAAGCTGCGCCCCCTCATACAAAGGCTCCTGGGGTTCCAATGCCCGCTTTGTTTATAAGTTTTTCAAGGTGCTTGCAGAAACATCCCAAATCATTGAGCGGATTAAAACAGACGATCTGCTGGATACGGATCTGCGCACAGGAAAGCTCAGAACCTATGCCGGGCGGATCACCGGCGTAGAGAAATTACAGCAGGTATCCGCAGGAAAATTCGCTGTCTGTAAGGTAACCATGGGTGATGGCGTAACCTACACATACACATTTGACATCACCAATCATGGGGAAGAACTACACAATTTACTGAAACACCGCACGATCTCAAAAAAATGGGAAGCAGGCAGAAATCAGTACACAAAACAGATCTGCATCAGCGCCTTGCTGACGGTTGTATGCCTTGGTGTCTGCATTACCAGTCATCCTATGGTAGGTATTCTGCCTGATGCTGTTTATTTTCCCAGCTTGTTTGCCCTGTTTATCCCTGTCATCGTCTTGTTTACCTATATCACAAAGCGAAAAAAGGGAGAATGACCTCCCTTGTTTCAGTCTCCTGCTTGCTGATGTCCTGCCCCGGCGGTTTTCCGCCGGGGTTTGCTATTTTTCCGCATTTTCTTTCTTGTTATTTACTTTCCCGGAAAAATATCGTATAGTTAAATCAGACATTTCCCAAACGAGAAAGAGAGGTCTGTACCATGAAAATTGCGGCGTATATCCTGTTTATCCTGCAAGCACTCTCCATTTTCGGCTCCATCAGCGAAGGCACGTTTTTCGATATGCTCTTCGGCGCGTTCTTCTATGGCATCCCCGGTTTGTTCCGGACCATCGGTTATTTTCTCTTTACCATCATCGGCTGCATCCTGCTCAGCGTGAATCACAAAAGAGAGGTCAAAAAGCTCTCCCAGGAGCTTGCCAGCGATCCCAATGTGAAGACCTGGCGCTGCCAGAAATGCGGCGTCCACAATCTGGAACACGTGAAGATCTGCCAGGGCTGCGGCCTGACCCGGGAATTTGTGGAATCCCAGATGAAGAACAAAGTCCAGCCTCCGGTACAGCCTACCCCATCCCAGACTCCTCCCCCGGTCTCTGAGCCTGCTTTCCCGGACCCGGTGTGCCAGGCAAAGCCTCTGCCCCCGGTAGAACCCCAGCCCAAGCCCCAGGAGCCGGCCCAGCCCCGCTATCCTGTTTCCTATCCCCAGGGTCCCGCGTCTCCCGAAGAGGGCGGCACCCTGCTCCTCAGTGAAGAACCGGAAATTTTTCTGACCAAACCCGCTCAGGTGCTGCTGCGCATGACCTCCGGCCCTCTGGCTGGCACCAACTTCCAGTGTGAAGAGGGAACCGCCGTGATCATCGGCCGGGACCCCGCCCGGTGCAACCTGCCCCTTACCCAGTACAACACCGTAAGCGGTGTCCACTGCCGGGTCCATATCGGAAAAAGCTTCGTCACCGTCACGGACCTGAATTCAAGCAACGGCACCTACGTCAACGGCACCCGCCTGACCCCGGGCAAGGGTTTTCAGGCTGCGGATGGCAGCACCATTGTCCTGGCAGACAGCGGCTGCGCCCTGCGGATCCAGTATCAAAAATAACGCTATGGGAGGAATATCCATATGGACAATGTTCTTGAATTTCTCAGCACCAATCACCTGATCATCATTCCCTTTGTGATCCTGGCAGTGATCTTTGCCCGGACCAAGCTGGGCTGGATCCTTCTGGCCCTGGGTCCTGTTCTGGAGCTGGCGGTGGTCATGGAAACCTATCTCATGCTGGTAAAGGCCCACTATACCAATGCCGTAGCGGTCCATCTGGCCCCCATCGTTCTGCTGACCATCGCCGGTGCGGTGATCATCAAGCTCCGCAGAGGCAAGAAAAAGGCACCCCGGAAGCAGGTCACCCGTCCGGAGCCTCCCATGGCGGTACCCTTCCCTGTGGAGGAAACCCCTGCCCAGATTCCTGTGGTGGAGCAGCCCCAGCCTGTGATCCAGGAGCCTGCCGCACCCCAGGAGGAGCCTGTACTGGAGCTTCCCCGGGAGCCCCTGCCTCCCCAGCTGCCCAGAGAGGAACCCATTCTTCCTCCCCAGCCCCCTGTGCAGAAACCCGCCGCCCCTGCTGCGCCGGCCCGGGAAAGCACCCTGCCCCTGAATATGAACATTCCCCCTCAGCCCCAGATTCCCCAGGTCCTGCTGCGTCTGACCTCCGGCCCCCTGGCAGGCACCAACTTCCAGTGCGAAGAGGGCGCAACGGTCATCATGGGCCGGGACCCCTCCCGGTGCAACCTGCAGCTGAAGCAGTACAGCACCGTCAGCGGTGTCCATTGCCGGGTGGATATCCATCCCCAGTATCTGGTGGTCACCGACCTGCACTCCAGCAACGGCACTTACGTCAATGGCACCCGCCTGACCCCCGGTCAAAGCGTCAAGGCCGGAAACGGCAGCACCATCGTCCTGGCAGATGCCAACTGCACCTTCCGGGTACAATATTGATATAGAATACAAAAGAAGGAGCGGTGACGCTCCTTCTTTTCTTTACGATGGATCATTTTCAGATTATTTCATCCCGAGGGAGAAAAGGGAGGTATCTGTGGGTCAAGCCCTTCCCCTACAAAGACCTCAGATCATGTTCTCCGGATGGAACACCTCATCGAACCGTTCTGCCGTCAGGAATCCCAGGGCCACACAGGCTTCCTTCAGAGAAATATTCTCGGAATAGGCCTTTTTCGCGGTTTTCGCCGCGTTTTCATAGCCGATATAGGGATTCAGGGCGGTGACCAGCATCAGGGAATCGTGGAGGTTGTGGTGCATTTTCTCCCGGTTAGCCCGGATGCCCCGGACACAGTGATCGTGGAAGGACAGCATGGCATCCGCCAGAAGCCGGGCGGACTGGAGGAAATTGTAGATCAGCACGGGAATGAACACATTCAGTTCAAAATTACCCTGGCTGGCGGCAATTCCCACTGCCGTATCATTGCCCATGACCTGAACAGCCACCATGGTCACAGCTTCACACTGTGTGGGATTCACCTTGCCGGGCATAATAGAAGAACCGGGTTCGTTTTCGGGAATGGTGATCTCTCCCAGACCCAGCCGGGGGCCGGAAGAGAGCCATCGGATATCGTTGGCAATCTTCATCAGGTCGCAGGCCAGAGCTTTCAGGGCGCCGTGGGCGAAAACCAGCTCGTCCTTGGAGGTGAGCGCGTGGAATTTGTTAGGAGCGGTGGTGAAGGTCTTCCCCGTCAGTTCTGTGACGGCGGCGGCAACGGCAACATCAAAGCCCGCCGGGGCATTCAGCCCGGTGCCCACGGCGGTGCCGCCCAGGGCCAGCTCCTTCAATGCGGGAAGGGACCGGTTCAGCAGTTCCTTATCCCGCTCCAAAGAGGTACGCCAGCCGGAAATTTCCTGGGAGAATGCGATGGGGGTGGCATCCTGCAGGTGGGTCCGGCCGGATTTGACGATGCCTGCGTTTTCCTCCTCCAGCCGGGCAAAGGCGGCGGTCAGCACATCGATGGCGGGAATGACCTTATCCTCGATAGCCAAAACCCCGGCGATGTGCATGGCGGTGGGGAAGGTATCGTTGGAGGACTGGGACATATTGATGTCGTCATTGGGGTGCAGGAGCTTTTTCCCCGCCAGAGCGTTGCCCCGGTTGGCAATGACTTCGTTGGCATTCATGTTGGACTGGGTGCCGGAGCCGGTCTGCCAGACCACAAGAGGAAAATGCTCGGATAAGGCACCGGAAATCACCTCATCGCAGGCGGCGCAGATGGCGGTTTTCTTTTCTTCTGTCATTTTCTCCGGACGCAGGGCGTGGTTTGCCATGGCGGCGGCCTTTTTCAGAATGCCGAAGGCGTGGATGATCTCCCGGGGCATGGTCTCCAGGCATACGCCAATGGGGAAATTCTCCCGGGACCGCTGGGTCTGGGCGCCCCAGTATTTATCGGCGGGGACTTTCACCTCGCCCATGGAATCGTGTTCAATGCGGTAGTTCATAGGTGGCCTCCTGCTTACGGTTCTGTCATCCCGACCAAGCGAAGCGCGTGGAGGGATCTTCGCACCAAAACAACCTGAAAGGTTATTGTAAGTGCGAAGATCCTTCGACTCGCTTTGCTCGCTCAGGATGACAAACTTTGCGTATTTTATCGTGTATAAGCAAATATTTTTTTCTTGCCGGATTGATTATACCACACCCTTTGTGCTAAAATCAAATCATAATCAAAGCCACCGGCAAAGGAGTTCAGGAAAATGGATTTTGCCAATTATTTTCCCATTTGGGATAAATTAACCACACAGCAGCAGGAACGGCTCACCTCTGCCTCTGAGTTCCGCAAAGTGAAGAAGGGAACCGTCCTTCACAACGGCAGCCTGGACTGCCTGGGACTTCTGCTGATCCGCAGCGGACAGCTTCGGGCCTATATTCTCTCCGAGGAAGGCCGGGAAATCACCATCTACCGCCTGTTCGAAATGGACATCTGCCTGTTCTCCGCCTCCTGCGTCATGCCCAATATGCAGTTCGACATCATCATCGAGGCGGAAAAGGACAGCGAAATCTGGATCATCCCTGCCTGCCTGTACAAGGACCTGATGGATGAATCTCTGCCTGTTGCCACCTATTCCAACGGCCTGATCAGCAGCCATTTTACCGAGCTGATGTGGCTGGTAGAGCAGATCATGTGGAAGAGCTTTGACAAGCGCCTGGCTACCTTCCTGTTAGAGGAAACCGCTCTGGAAGGCACCAATGTTCTGACCATCACCCACGAAAAGATCGCAAACCACATGGGCTCCGCCCGGGAGGTGGTGACCCGGATGCTGCGCTATTTCCAGACCGAGGGTCTGGTAAAGCTGACCCGTGGCACGGTGGAAATTCTGGATGCCAAAGCATTGCGGAAGATGAGTGAATAAAAATAGAGGGACGGACCAATGGTGCGTCCCTCAATTTGTCGGAAGTGCCAATTATCGTTTCACGGCGCAGCCGCATACCTTCCCCCGAGGGGAAGGCATAGGCGCTGCCACGCCGGAAGATTTTTCGATAGATTAAGGGACGGACCC
>JAXJVC010000166.1:0-6144 GCA_036308745.1 Oscillospiraceae bacterium
CGTGCTGTGCCGCCTGGCTAAGGAAGCCGCCCGGTATTTCCCCGACGCGGACATCGAGATCGTGGAAGTCCACCACAACCGGAAGGTAGACGCTCCCAGCGGCACCGCCCTGATGCTGTTCAACGCCATCAAGGAGGTCCGTCCCGAAGCCACCGCCAACTGCGGCCGTGCCGGTGAGGGCAAGCGCACCCGCGATGAGATCGGCATCTCCGCCCTGCGTCTGGGCAGTGTGGTAGGCGTTCACGAGATCCACATCCACACCGGTACCCAGAGCCTGACCCTGAAGCACGAAGCTGTCACCCGTGCCATGCTGGCCGACGGCGCAGTGGATGCTGCCCGGTTCATGGAAGGCAAGGGCATTGGGCTTTACAATATGGAAAGCATTCTGGGGTAACACAATGCAGAATGCAAAGTGCAGCGTGCAGAATTATGGACTTAATAAATTCATCTCCGAAGGAGATACCACAATTCTGCATTTTGCATTCAGGACTCTGCATTTCCTTACTCCGCAAGGAGAATACTATGAAAATCTACTATATGAACGGTGCGGGCAATGACTTTATGGTCATGGATGCCCGGGAGAATGAAAATCTGGATTTCTCCGCCCTGGCGCTCCACTACTGCCGCATGACCGGAGCCGACGGCTTTATGGCGGTAGGCCTGTCCGACATCGCCGACTTCCGCCTGCATTTTTACAACGCCGACGGCTCCCGGGGCGAGATGTGCGGCAACGGCGCCCGGTGCATCTGCCGCTTTGCTTATGATATGGGGATCGCAGGCGCAGAAATGACCGTCCAGACCGACGCGGGCCTGGTTCCCGGCTGGCGCATCGACGAAAACCAGTACCGGGTGAAGCTGAATAACCCCGGTGTGCTGGATCTTGCCCGGAAGGGCGAAATCGCCTATGTGGAGCTGGGTAACCCCGGCGTTCCCCATGCCGTGGCGGAATACTCCGGCGACCTGTGGGCCGACGCGGATGCCATCAAGGAAGAAATGCGTAAGCTCCGGTACGATCCTGCCTTCCCCAAGGGGGCAAATGTGAACTTCTACCAGCCCATTTCCCAGGGCGAGGTGAAGGTGCTGACCTTCGAGCGGGGCGTGGAGGATTTTACCCTGGCCTGCGGTACCGGCTGTGGCTCCATCGCCTCCACATTGTGGATAAAGGGAAAACTCCCCGGCAATACCCTCACCGCCCACAACCGTGGCGGCACCCTGAAGGTCACTATCGGCGGTGAAAAGGGAGTCATCTACTCCATCCTGCTGGAAGGCCCCACGGAAATTGTGCGGGTTTATGAAATGAAATAAATACAGATCACACAGGGCGGGTTATGAACCCGTCCTGTTTTTTCATTTCCACATTGTTTTCCTTGACAAGCTCCATATCCGGTGTTACACTATAATTGTTCAAAAACGAACAATCAGGAGGTGTCCCATGGAGTTTAGCTATTTCGACAGCCTGCATCAGGCACAAAAGGCCTACGCCCGGATTCTGGAGCCGGTCTGCGTCCAATGGAACACCACCCGCAACGAACTGGACATTCTTCTGTTCCTCTTCAACAACCCGGGACTGGACCGGGCAGCGGATATCGTCAATCATCGGGGCATCACCAAAAGCCACGTTTCCCTGTCTGTCGCCACCCTGGAGGCCCGGGGACTGCTGCTGCGCAGGGCCGACCCGGCAGACAAGCGGATCATCCATCTGGAGCTGGCCGGGGACGCCCCAGCCATCGCCGAAATGGGACAGGAGGCGCAGAAGCAATTTTTTGACCGGCTGTTTTCCGGCCTGACCCCGGAGGAGTTTTCCCAGTGGCGGAGCATTATGGAAAAAGTCACAAAAAACATCACCATGTTGGAAAACCGTTAAAAACGCAGTATCATAAATCACAAAAAACCGAAAGGGGCAATTCTTCATGGCAAACGCAAAGCAGGACATGGGAACCGGCAGCGTCAAGAAACTGATGCTGAAAATGGCGGTGCCCGCACTGGTTGGCCAGGTGGTCAACCTGCTCTACAACATCGTGGACCGGATCTACATCGGCCACCTTCCTGAGGTCGGCGGCACTGCTCTGACAGGCGTGGGCCTGTTCACCCCCATCCTCATGCTGCTCACCGCCTTCGCCATGCTGGCCGGTGCCGGCGGCGCACCCCGGGCAGCCATTGCCATGGGCAAGGGCGATAAGGAAGCCGCGGAAAAGATCATGGGCAACTGCTTCACCGTTCTGATGATCCTGGCAGTGGTCCTGACCTCCGTACTGTACTTCACCGCTCCCACCCTGCTTCGGCTTTTCGGCGCATCCGACGCAACCCTGCCCTACGCCGTCACTTATGGCCGGATCTATATTCTGGGCAGCGTGTTTGTGCTGACCGTTATGGGCATGAATACCTTTATCACCACCCAGGGCTTCGCCCAGATCAGCATGCTCACCACCGTCATCGGCGCTGTCATCAATATCGTGCTGGACCCCATTCTGATGTTCGGTCTGAAAATGGGCGTAGCCGGCGCTGCTGTTGCCACTGTCCTGAGCCAGGCAGTCAGCGCATTGTGGATTCTGAAATTCCTCACCGGAAAGAAAACCATCCTGCGCCTGAAGGCAAGCAACCTGAAGCTGGTCCCCAGTGTCATCCTGCCCTGCCTGGGGCTGGGCATCTCCAGCTTTGTCATGGTCTCCACCGAAAGCATCCTCTCCGTCAGCTTCACATCCAGTCTGTCCCGCTTCGGCGGCGACGTGGCCGTTGGCGCTATGACGGTGCTGACCTCCATCAACCAACTCATCACCATGCCCCTGTCCGGCATCTGCCAGGGCGGCCAGCCCCTGATCAGCTACAACTATGGCGCCAAAAAGCTGGACCGTGTAAAAGAAGCCTTCTTCTGCCAGTTCGGCGTCTGTGTGGCCTACACCACCTGCTTCTGGCTGCTGCTGATGATCGTGCCTAACTTCTTCGCCGGCATCTTCACCAACGACGCTTCTCTGGTCAGCTACACCGCCTGGGCCATCCGGATTTTCCTGGCCTGCGGCTTCTCCGTAGGCTTCCAGCTCAGCTGCCAGCAGGCCTTCATGGCCCTGGGCCAGGCAAAGATCAGCCTGTTCATGGCCTGCCTGCGAAAGCTCATCCTGCTGATCCCTCTGATCTTTATCCTGCCCCTGTTCTTTGAAAATAAGGCTATGGCCGTGTTCCTGGCAGAGCCTGTCTCCGACTTTGTCGCTGCCGCAGTGACCACCATCGCTTTCTTCACCTTCTTCCGCAAGCTGATGAAAGAAGGAAAGGCATAATGGCCGGTTCCAGACCAAAGGCAGAATGATTAATTACAATCATCCGCGAAGCGGATACCACAATTCTGCATTTTGCACTTTGCATTCTGCATTTTCCGTGTATCCCGTCAAGCAAAACGTGCGCTCCCCATCGGGAAGCGCACGTTTTTGTTATATAAGGATCATTCTTCAGTCTTGATCTCTTTTCTGTCGCTCATCAGGTCCTTTGCTTTGATACGGGGATGGTGATAGCGTTTCCGCTTTTCAGGGAGGCACAGGATCTTGCTGATAAGCGTATCCAGTTCCCGATAGGCCTGGGGGGTCTTAAACTGGATCGCCTTTGTGGGGCAGTACGCAACACAGGCATTGCAGCCATGGCAATGATGGTTCCACTGGGGATGCCCATCTACCATGGTGATATTTCTTGTAGGGCAGACCTTTTCACAGATTCCGCAGCCTTTGCATCTGTCATCCGTATAAAAGCCCTTGTCGTATTCATGCTCCACAGCCAGATAAGGCCCCATCACCTTGTCAAACCGTTTCCGGGTCAACGGCGACATTCGGGGATACTCCCGCCGCGTTTTCTTGCTGATTTCCTCACTTGCCTTCTGCATCTGCTTTTCCATATAGGGGATCATGATTTTCTCGGGAGGGAAGGGGGGATAGGCAATGCACTGGCTTGCCACACACCGCACTGCCCGGCCATAATCAAGATGCGCGCCCTTTTCCGCAAGCAGCTTCTCTACCGTTTCAAAGCTTTTTCCAAGCACCGCAATATAGGTAGTCACCATAAAGATGTAAGCATTGGGGTTAATCGTAAGGTTCTTAACAAATTCCCTCATGGTTCCCGGCACATCCCATTCATATACCGGACAGACAAAGCCGATCACATCCGCATCTTCCGCAGAAACCGCTTCCGGATTGGACCGGACAGATACCAGTTCCGCGCCGCCCAGCGCTTCCGCAATTTTGCCTGCTGCGTATAAGCTGTTTCCGGTGCCGCTGAAATAATAAATAACCTTTTTCATAAAAGTATCCTTTCTAAAATTCTAATACTCATTCTTAATAAAACGGTTCCGTTTTATTAAGAAGACATCGCCTTATGGCGCTGTCGCTTATGTTATTTTCGGAATAGAAAATAACATAAGCCCGTCTCATAGAGTTCTTGTTAAAATGTCACACTTGTTACCTCTGTAAAAATAGTATATAATGGATGCACCGCAAAAGCAATCCAATATTCTAATCTGTCACACATTGGTGGCAAATGTGACCTCAAAGGAAAGGGAATACTATGAACACAACCAACGGAAAAATTGCAGAACAATCCAAAAAGAAAATTGCCGACGCATTGCTGGCGGTTATGCGGCAATATGATTATAAAGAAATCACCATCACCCAGCTTGCCCAGGAAGCAAAGCTATCCCGAAAAACTTTTTACCGCCTGTTCGGGGATAAAGATGATGTGCTGTCCTATTTATTTGAAACCATGTATATCGACTGTTTTGCATATATGAAATCCCGGCAAGCTCAAAGCTATTGGGATATTGTGCAATGCTATTTTGATTTTTGGGAAGAACGAAGATCTATATTGCAGCTTTTCAAGCAAAGCTCGCTGCTTGCGGTCCTGTTTGACGGTGCTTATCAGTATTCCTTCCGAATTTTTGAATACGCCCATTCCAAAAATGTGGCAGACCAGTTCTCTGCACACTTATCCTATCTGCTTGCATACAGCGTAGGAGGAATGCACAGCATGCTGCTGAAATGGGTAGAAAATGATATGACCGTCCCCTCCTGCGTTCTGATCGGGGAGCTCAGAAAGGCGTTTGCCTTTAAGGAACAGTAAGCAGCAAAACGTGCGCTCCCGGGCAGGAGCGCACGTTTTTGTTATATGCGGTACAGCCGTTTTCCGTTTTCCGAAGTGATCCGGTGGACTTCCTCCAGGGACAAGCCCCGAAGCTCCGCCAACTTTTCCGCCATACGGTACAGCTTCCCCGGGTCGTTCCGCTTGCCCCGGAAGGGTTCCGGGGACATATAGGGGCAGTCCGTTTCCAACACGATCCGGTCCAGAGGAATGGACGCTGCCACTTCCAAAGCCTTGCGGGCATTTTTGAAGGTCAGTACCCCGGTAAAGCCGATGTACCAGCCCCTGCTCACCAGCCACTTGGCCATCTCCGCCGAGCCGGAATAGCAATGGAACACGCCGGTGACCGCGGGAAACTCCTCCACGATCTTCATGCCGTCCTCGTGGGCTTCCCGCTCATGGACAATGACCGGCAGTCCCAGCTCCCGGGCCAATTCCATCTGCATCCGGAAGGCCCGCAGCTGAATTTCCCGGGGGATGTCCTCATAATGATAGTCCAGGCCGATCTCGCCGATGGCCTTCACCTTGGGATTTTCTTTGCACAGCTTCCGGTATTCCTCCAGAACTCTGTCATCCACCTCGTCGGCAGCATCGGGGTGGGAACCCACAGCGGCGTAAACGGAATCATACCGGTTTGCCAGAGTCACCGCGTTCCGGGAGGATTCCAGGCTGCAGCCGGGGTTCATCACCAGGCCGACGCCCTTTTCCGGCAGGGATGCCAGCAGTTCCTCCCGATCCATATCAAATGCCCGGTCGTCCATATGGGCATGGGTATCAAATAACATAGCAATTCTCCTAAATACTGTTGCTTATTGGTCTTCCAAAACCGCCACCAGGCAGCCGTCCATCTCCCGGACCCGGGGGTCTTCCTGGGAAAAATCCGTATGGTTGGGGTAGCCTCGCAGGCCCTCGCCGCTGCACTTGGCGGCAGCCTCCTTCAGCACCCAGAATGTAAGAAAGGCCCGGGCTTTATCCTGGGCGGCATCAAACTGGGCCCGCTCGCCGGGAGACAGCACCTTGTCCGCCAGGGCC
>JAXJVC010000167.1:0-5766 GCA_036308745.1 Oscillospiraceae bacterium
CCTCTGCGGCGCGCATGGCATCGTAGTTCTGAAGGGCCTTATTCACCACGCTCATCAGGTCAGACAGGAGCTGCTCCTCATCCACCTCGGGTTTCTCTACCGTGAACACATCGCTCATCCGGGAGATGACGGAAACGCTGATATCATCCTGAACACCGTAATCGGACACCATCTGCTTCATGGCGGCCAGGTATCCTTCCACCATGGCGGCATTCAGAGTCACCTTCACATCGGTGGCTCCCTCGGAGTGGACGGAAATAAACACATCCACCTTGCCCCGGGAAATGGTATTCTTTACAGCCTGCTTGACGGTATCCTCCGCAAAGGACAGGCTGCGGGGCAGCTTTACCGTACAGTCCAGGTAACGGTTGTTGACGGAGCGCAGCTCCACCGTAAATTCCCGGCCATTCACCGTTTCCACGGCACGGCCGTAACCGGTCATACTTTTAACCAAGGTCATTATCCCCTTTTTTCATAGATTTCAGGAGGGAATCCCCCGCGAAATCCGTAATGGTATATATGGTATTGTCATTTTTCGCCATATGGCGGTCATACACAACGATCATTATAATGCTCAGTGCAAAGGCCAGCCCACCCCAAAGGGCACCGGAGCTTCCCAGGGCAGCGCCAAAGGCGTAGCCTGCAAAGAACAACACCAGGGGCAGCATATACAGCACCGCAGCAGCCTTCAGTACCGGACCTGTCTCAGACCGGATATTTACCAAATCCCCGGTCTTGGCTCCGATGGGGTTGTCCGCCTTGAACAGGATGGCTTCCTTTGCCGCGCCGCAGCCGGAACACTTGTGGCAGTCACCGGAGCAGGCACTCTCCCGAAGGTGTACCACCAGGGCGGTACCGTCTGGGTAGGTCTGTTTTACACGTACAAGCTGCTCCATTTACGGCACCTGCTTTTGCTTTACCGTGGCAGAAACAGCATAAGTGCCCACCGCGCCTACTGTTTCATAGCCTTCGCCGCAATGGATGGTTGCCTTGAAGGTGTTGGTGCCTGCTTCTTCACCGGTGAAGTCCACCGTAATGGTGACATCCTCTTCCTTGATCTTGGCCACATCCGCCGTAGGTCCCCGGAGTACCACCGTCAGCTTCTGGGTGATCAGGTCCACCTCCATGCCTTCCGGCACGTTGATGATTTTGATGTCATCCAGAACAAACTCCCGGGTACTCAGACCCGTAAAGTGGATCCTGACCGTGGCCTCTGTCGTACCAGTCTCGTTGGTAACGCCCTCCGGCAAGGTGATTTGGAATGCCAGTTCCTGGGACTTGGTGATCTCCGCCAGATTCAGCTTGCCGATGGTCAGCTCATCACCCAGCTCCTCCAGGACCGCCTCACCGCCGGATACCCGGATGGTCGCAGGAGAGATTTCGATGGAGGTATTCTTCTCGGTAGCACCGCCGCCGTAGGTCACATCCAGCCGCAGCTTTACTTCCTTCACCCGCTGGATCTTCACCTTCAGGTTGACCTCCGCCACATTGGTGGTGATCAGCTGGGCATCCACAGGGTTCCCCTCGGCATCGCAGAGGGTATATCGGAAATTCTGGTCGATGGATTCCCGCTGTTCCCGCAGATCCACTTCAATGACAGCCTTCTCGATCAGATCTGCCACAGAGGCCGGGCCGTCCACATTGATGTAGGCATAGTCCAAAAGTTTGTGTTCCCGGTCGGACATGAAGCCCTCCGGTGCGGAACCGATCCACTTGACCTCCACAGGAACTTCCTTCGTACGACGCTCCTCTACGGTCACATAGATCTGGTCCGGACTCTTATTCTCCACAACGAAAGCGTTATCAGGCACATCGCCGGGGAAATCGTAGGTGTAACTCAGGCCGATCCGCTCACCGGGCGCCGTCACCTGGGTCAGATCCACCTTCAGGGTAATATTTTGATTGTTGACCTTATTCAGGTCGGAACGGTTACCGGACAGGGTCATGGACACACTGGTGTTGGACACATCCATGATCATCAGGTTCCGCTCTTTCAGTACCGCCTCGCCATCCAGCACCACAGGGATGTTGTAAATGGTCTCCTCCGATCCTGGGCTGACGTAAGTGATGACATACATCCACAGGCCGAAAGCAATGGCAATAGACAGCAGGATGGAGGTGAGTTTACTTTTCATAACCGTCGCCCTCCTTCTCTTTTTTCGCAAAGGTCTTCTTCAGCCGCAAAGCCAGGTTCTTCTCCTGCTCCACAGGATCCACAGGACACAGCTCATTGTGCAGCAGCTTTTCCAGGGTCTGGGGAGCCAGATGCCGCTTGAGCATACCGCCCACCGCCACGGAAATGGTGCCGGTCTCCTCAGAGACGATGACCACCACCGCATCGGAAGCCTCGCTCATGCCCACGCCCGCCCGGTGGCGGGTACCCAGGTCGGCGCTGAGCCGAACACTGTCAGACAGGGGCAGCACACAGCCGGCAGCCGCCACCCGGCCATCCCGGATGATCATGGCGCCATCATGAAGGGATGCCTTAGGGAAGAAGATATTCCGCAGAAGCTGCTCGGAGACCTGGCCGTCGATCTGGGTACCGGTCTTGAAGTACTCCTCCAGCCGCTGCTCCCGGGCAAAGACGATCAGGGCGCCTATCCGTTCCCGGCTCATGATCTCACAGGCCATGACCGTCTGGCTGATGACGGCATCCATCTCCTGGACCGGCTTGGAAGAACCAAAGAAGCTGCCCAGCTTCACGCTGCCCAGATGGTCCAGCATCCGCCGCAGCTCCGGCTGGAACAGGACCACGAAGGCCAGAAGACCGATGGCCAGGAACTGGTTCAAAATAAAGCTCAGGGTATACAGGTGTGCGGCGTCTGTGATCCAGGCAATGACCACCAGGGCCAGCACCGCCCGGGCGATCCGCATGGTGCTGGGGGTCCTGATCAGGGGCAGTAATTTGTAGATGAGAAATGCCACCACAGCAATGTCCAGATAGTCGGACCACTGCATTCCGGTTATGGTTTGAAAGAAATTCTGAATGGCATCCATTGTATCTTCGTCCCCTTTTATGTCAACTGCCGAAAGCGCAGACTGCGCTATCGTATACTTACCTATTATCCGTTCTATTATAGCGGATTGGAATGCTATTGGCAATAGATATTCTGTAAAAAAATTATGCTTTGCCGGGTAGAAGTTTTGACGCTGCCCGTAAGAACGCCTCAGTTTGAGAAGGTATCGCATCATGGCCAAAGCTAAGCCGCACCGTTCCGGATTCCAGGGTACCGGCGCTTTCGTGGGCATAGGGGGCGCAGTGGAGACCTGCCCGGAGGGCGAAGCCCATTTTCGCCAATTTTTCCGCCGCCTCCTCACAGTCCATACCAGGCAGGAAGGATACTGTCCCCGCCTGATGCTCCCCCGCAAAGACCTGCATCCCCAGTTTTTCCAGCCCCCGGACGGCCCGGAGAAGTTCCCTGTGTTCCCGGCAGAAAATAGACTTCTCCCCCACCCTGCGGATATACCGAAGCCCCTCTGCCAGTCCCGCATACCCCGGTACATTCAGGGTCCCCGGCTCCAGCCGGTCCGGCAGATATTCCGGCATATCCTGCTGAATGGATGCACTTCCGGTACCACCGTACAACAGCGGGCTGGCATCCTTCCTGCATAGCAGCAGCCCCGTTCCCTGGGGACCCAATAGGCCCTTATGGCCCGGCATGGCAATGAATTCTGCTCCCAGCTTTTCCAGGGAAATGGGGATACTCCCAGCAGACTGAGCCGCGTCCATTACAAAAGGAATGCCCCGGTCCCGACACATCCGGGCCAGCTCCTCCACCGGCAGGATATAGCCGAACACATTGGAAACATGGGTAAATACAACCGCATCAGGCTTTTGGTCCAGGGCTTTCCGGAAGGATTCCAGAGTATCCTTCCAGTCGAAGAGCTTCCGCCCCGCCACTGTAATTTCCGCCCCCAGAGCGTGGAGGGGCCGGGTCACCGCGTTGTGTTCAAACCCGGACACCACCACCCGCCCCCCGGGCTTCACCAGGCTGCGGATGGCAATGTTCAAACCGTGGGTACAGCTTGTGGTCAGGGCCACCTGCTCAGGCTGACAGTCAAACAAAGCGGCTGCCGCCTCCCGGCAGCCGTAAATTTCTTCAGATGCCTTCATAGCCGCACCGTAACCGCCCCGCCCGGGATTGGCGCAGGTCCGGATTGCCCGCTCCACCGCCCGGTAAACGCTCTGGGGCTTGTGGAAGGAGGTAGCCCCATTGTCCAGATAGATCATAGCGTCAGCTCCTCCAGTTGCCCGTCTTCCCGCTGTGCGTAGATCTTTCGCATGGGCACCCGTTCCCGGCGCAGCAGCTCCACTCCGGGGGTGGCGTCCCCGGTCCAAAGCCGCAGGCAGTAGCCGCAGCCCTGCTCCTCCATCCACCGGGGCGTCCGCAGCAGTGTACAGCGGATCCCCTCCTTTTTCAGCACCTTCTCCCCCCGCTGGGCAAAGGTCACCGAGCGAAAGGTAATATAATAAAATTTCATACCGCAAAACCTCCCGGCACAATCTATGTCCGGGAGGTCGAAATTGTTCACTTACGGTCATTCCTCCTCCAAAATCCCCGGCGATACAAAAACCGGAAAGCCCACGCTTCCCGGTTTCGTTCCTTTATTCGCCCTTGAAGGTGTTCAGAGCATCCGTCAGATCCACATCAAAGGAATAAGCACCCTCGGCGGCGTCACCGCTTTCCCATTCCAGGAAAACCTGCACATCTCCGTCGTCCTTCTGCCCCTGTGCAGCCTCTGCAGGAGGAATGCTCCCTTCCACAGGAATCCGGGTGCCATCCTTGCTAACCACATACGCACTGCCGTTTTCGATCGCTACTGTCATGGTGCCATCCGCATCCACGACAGTCTCGGCATCCACAGTCTGTCCGTTGATCCAAAGCTTTACATTCTCCAGCAGACCCGTGGCAGAAGCGCCCACCGCCAGGGAAGTCAGCACCACCACAGCCGCCACCAGGGACAGCATCCGTCTGGACAGCTTGCTGCCCTTCTTCTTATTATCCATCATGGTTTGAATCTCCTTTTCAAATTCTTCTGAGGGACACAGCTTGTCGAAGCTGCGCTTGTACAGTTCTTTGTTACTCATCGCTCCAGGTACCTCCCAATTGTTCTTTCAGTTTTTGCCGTGCGCGCATCAGCCGCATCCGCACCGCGGATTCCGAGACATTCAGGATCCCCGCGATCTCCGTTATGGAATAGTCTTCATAATAGTACAGATGAATCACGCCCCGGTATTTGGCAGGCAGGTTCAGGACTGCCAGCATTAGCTCGCTTTCCTCCTGCATCAAAACCGTCGGCTCTGTCGCCTCTTCCAGGGCGCAGCACCGGCCCCGCCAGGGGGACCGCAGCAGGTCCATGCAGGCGTTCACCGTGACCTTCAGCAGCCAGGACCGCAGCTTCTGCTCATCCAGAAATTCGCTCTTCTGCCGAAGCAGCTTGAGGAATACCTCCTGAACAACATCCTCCGCGTCCTCCCGGTTCCGGCAGTAGCTGAATGCCAGCCGGTACATATTACGGGTATACCGCTGGGCTGACTGCAGGCAATCCGTATTCATTGGTATCATCTCCTTGCGTTGGGGGTTGAAAGGCCTTTCATATAGCATAACGATTCAGACCACCAAAATATCACATTTTTGTAAAAAATTTTTGCGCGTGCTAAATTTCTCAGCACGCGCCATGTCATAGGGGCGGGTCACCGACCCGCCCTCTGATTATCAAATGTTTTTTAGAGGCCGATGCCCCAACGATATAATCCGATCATTC
>JAXJVC010000168.1:0-2748 GCA_036308745.1 Oscillospiraceae bacterium
CCCTCCACTGCCAAGCAGAAACTGCTGGGTGCTGCGCTGGTGGAGGAAATGAAGGAGATGGGCATCACCGATGCCTTTATGGATGAGAACGGATATGTCTACGGTACCGTGCCTGGTGATCCCAGCCTGCCTACCATCGGCCTCATCGCCCACATGGACACCTCTCCCGATGCTTCCGGCGCGGACATCAAGGCCAAAATCGTGGAATACAACGGCGGCGATGTGCTGCTGAATGGGGAAAAGGACATCTGGCTGAAGGAAAGTGACTATCCCAGCCTGAAAAACCACCATGGCAAGCATCTGATTGTCACCGACGGCACCACTCTGCTGGGCGCGGACGACAAGGCGGGCGTGGCAGAAATTATGGCTGCCGCGGAATACCTGCTGGAAACCGGCGGCAGACACGCCACCCTGAAGATCGGCTTTACCCCTGATGAGGAGATCGGCCGGGGCGCGGACCGTTTCGATGTGAAGGGCTTTGGTGCAGACTACGCTTACACCGCCGACGGCGGCCCCATCGGAGAGATTGAATATGAAAACTTCAATGCCGCCGCAGCCAAGGCAGTATTCAAGGGACTGAACATCCACCCCGGTTCCGCCAAGGATAAGATGATCAATTCCCAGTATATCGCCATGGAGTTCCAGTCTCTGCTGCCCGCAGTCCAGAAACCCGAATATACCGAGGGCTATGAGGGATTCATTCACCTGACGGACATGGAGGGCGAAGTGGAGCAGTCCACTCTGCGTTGGATCATCCGGGACCATGATATGGAGAAGTTCGGCGAAAAGAAGGCCATTATGGAGGCCGCTGCCGGATTTATCAACAGGAAGTACGGCGAGGGTACCTGTGAGCTGACCCTGCGGGACAGCTATTTTAACATGAAAAAGTGCATCGAGCCTTGTATGTATGTGGTGGAGCGGGCGAAGAAGGCCATGGCCGCTGTGGGCATGAAGCCGGTGGAAGTTCCCATCCGGGGCGGCACCGACGGCGCACGGCTCAGCTATGAGGGGCTGCCCTGTCCCAACCTGTGCACCGGCGGAGAAAACTATCACGGACGTTTTGAGTTCATCCCTGTGGAGGACATGGAACTGTGCGTGAAGATGCTGGTGGAAATTTTGACCAACGCAGAATAAAAAATGACCGGGATGGCATCAGCCATCCCGGTCCAACTTTTTGTAATGCAATTAAGCTTCGAAGTCAGCTTCCTCAGCCACAGGCGCGTTTTCTTCAACGGTAACCTCAGCAACGGGAACTTCCTCAGCAGCGATCTCTTCGGCGGGAACTTCCTCAGCTGCGGGAGCCTCAACAGCCTCTTCGGCGGTCTCTTCCACCACTTCTTCCGCTTCCTCACAGCAGGGGCACTGGGGCATGGATGCCCACATCTTCTTTGCCCAGGCGACGATCTTGTCACCGTAGGTGGCTACGACATAGACGGCACCGGCAACGGCGGCCAGGGCGGTCAGGATCTTAACGACAGTGCTAAATGCTTTCATAGGATTGACCTCCAGAAATTATTATTTTACTCTGTAAACTAAGTATAACCAATGCCGGGGAAAAATGCAACATTCTTTTGGCGAAAAAAGAGAAAAAAGGGAGATCATACATATCCGTACATGCCCCGGACGCTGACTTCCCCGGAGTTGACAGCTTCTGTATGCCCGTCTGTAAATTCCACCACCAGGGCCCCTTCACTGTCCACGTCCAGGGCTGTTCCATGGCGGACCTGGTCTCCCCGAAGAAGGGAGATCTGCTGTCCGACGGTAACGCAGTCCTTTCGGTAACGGTCAAGAAGCTCTGTTTTACAGGTCAGCAGAACGCTGTCCATTTTCCAAAGGGCTTCCATCATAGCGGCGGCTACCCGATCCCGGTGGACCTCACCTCCGGTTACGGTGGCCAGAGAGCCGGCGATGTCCCGAATATCCGGGGTAAAGTCGGAAAGCTGCTGGCAGCAGTTGATGCCGATGCCGATAATGGCGTAATCCACACCGCCTTTGGGAGTGAGGCCAAGCTCTGTCAGGATGCCACCCAGCTTTCGCTTGCCGTGGACAAGATCGTTGGTCCACTTGATGCCGGGGCGGAAGAGAGCGGCCTTTTCCACAGCGTCGCACATGGCAACAGCTGCGGCACAGGTCAGGTGCATCAGCTCAGCGGGTGCGCATTCCGGCCGGAGCAGGATGCTCATATAAATGCCAGCGCCGGCAGGGGAGTGGAAACTCCTTCCCAGCCGTCCGTGGCCCCCTGTCTGGTGATCTGCCATGAGGACAGTGCCATGGGGGGCGCCCTGTTTGGCCAGAACCTTCAGCCGGTCATTGGTGGAATCCAGTTCGGCGAAATACTGAAAGCGGTCTGCCCAAGGATACTCGGGAGAAACCAGGGAGAGAATGGCAGTTTTCATACTCAATCGATGTCGGAAACAACTTCCTCAGGGGGATTGTCCAGAATTTCGGGATGCGCCAGGAGTCGGCGGTAATGCTTGAAGAAGGTGGCGTAATAGTAGCCGTCCACGATTCGTTCATCCAGAACGAACTTCACGTCGATGTACTTCTTCTGCACTACGGTGCCGTCCTCCAGCACTTCGTTGGCCCGGCGCTTCATGCCGAAGGCACCGAAGACAGGCAGATTGCCGAAGTCGTACAGATGGTGGTAGATGGGCTTGATGCCCAGGCTGCCCATGGAGGTGAAGAAAAGGCTGCCATGGAAGGGACTCAGCTCCAGCAGGAACTTCGGCAGCAGGCCAAAGTAGTCCA
>JAXJVC010000169.1:0-4112 GCA_036308745.1 Oscillospiraceae bacterium
CAGCCGCCCCCATTATCGGGGGCGGCTGTGCTTGGTTTTAAGCGTTTTCAGCGGAGAAATGTTCCCGGATCAGCTTCAGGAGCTCGGGGGTCAGCAGGAACACGGCGATCAGGTTGGGCACCGTCATGAAGCCGTTGAAGGTGTCGCTGATGCCCCAGATCAGGCCTAGGTCCACGGTGGCACCCAGGATGGACACCAGGGCGTAGGCGATGTTGAAGGGCAGCAGGATCTTGCTTCCCAGCAGGAATTCCGCGCAGCGGGCGCCGTAGAGGCCCCAGCCCACAATGGTGGAGAAGGCGAAGCAGCACAGGGCAATAGCGGTGAAGATGGAGACCCAGTTGCCGTAAACCGTGGTAAATCCGCTGATGGTCAGCTCTGCGCCGGCAGCCTGGCCATAGGGGACGTCAACACCGCTGAGCAGGACGATCAGTGCGGTCATGGTGCAGATCACGATGGTATCCATGAAGACCTCGAAGATGCCGAACATACCCTGCTTCACAGGCTTTTTGGTATCAGCACAGGCATGGGCGATGGATCCGGTACCAAGACCTGCCTCGTTGGAGAAAATGCCACGGGAAACGCCCTTCTGCATACTGAGGAAGAAGCTGCCCACCACACCGCCGGTAACGGCAGCGGGCTGGAAGGCACCCTGGAAAATGGAGGCGAACACGGCGGGGACCT
Source organism: Oscillospiraceae bacterium (assembly GCA_036308745.1). Taxonomy (GTDB): domain Bacteria; phylum Bacillota; class Clostridia; order Oscillospirales; family Oscillospiraceae; genus Faecousia. Next base: position 682 of record JAXJVC010000169.1, read on the forward strand.
GGTTGGCCCGCAGAGCGATGAGACCCAGGCCCAGCACGATATAGAGGAGCGCCATGAGAGGCACCAGCTTCTCGGTGACCTTGCCGATCCGCTTGACACCGCCGATCAGAATCAGGGCAACGATGATGCAGATGAAGATGCCGATGATCAGGTTACTGCCGGCGGTGCTGTCCACTGTCATTAGCCCGTAGTTGATCAGGGCGGTGTTGATGGCGGCGGTGATGGTATTGACCTGGGTGGCATTGCCGGTGCCGAAAACGGCGCAGACGCCAAAGAAGGCGTACAGATAAGCCAGCCACATCCACTTGCTGCCCAGACCGTTCTTGATGTAGTACATGGGGCCACCCACAAAGTCGCCCTTATTGTTGCGCTCCCGATACCGGACAGCAAGGGTGACTTCTGCGAACTTGGTACCCATACCCATCAGGGCAGAGACCCACATCCAGAACACGGCACCGGGGCCGCCGATGGCAATGGCGCCAGCCACACCGGCAATATTACCGGTACCCACGGTGCCGGCCAGAGCGGTGCAGACCGCCTGGAAAGGGGTCAGGGCTCCGTCTGCGGCTGCGGTTTTCTTGAAGATGCGGCCCAGGGTGTATTTCATGGAATAGCCGAACTTCCGGATCTGCAGGAATCCGGTACGAATGGCCAGATACAGGCCCACGCCGATGATGCAGGTCATGGCGGGGACGCCCCAAATAAAGTCGTTCAGAACTTTATTCACGGCTGTGATGATTTCAAGCATAGTTATCCTCCAATACGTGCAGTCAGGTTTCCGGCAGGACCGGGTTTCTGCTGCTTCTTTCCTTCTCCAATCGTTCCTTGTCGAATTGCAAAAGAATATGGCTATTATACTTCGGAGAAAGGAAAAAAGATAGTCCCAATTTCCGTGTTTTTCAGGGGAATACCGCCTTCAAAGACACCAAAAGAGGATCGAAGGGCTTGCTGCCTGCGTTGCACAGACTGCAAACCCTCTTGGCTGCCGGAACGATTTGTCTAATTTTTTGGGTCGCAGCCCCTCTGTGCGTGTTTGTGCTGCTGACGCCATTTAAGCGGGGAGCATCCGTTAACCCCGGTGAATCTTCGGATAAAAAAGCTGATTCCGGAAAATCCGCATTGGGCCGCGATCTCTGTAACGCTCAGGTCGGTATTTTCCAAAAGCTCCCGGGCAAGATCCATCCGCAGATGGCCGATGTATTCCGAAAAGGTCAATTGGAAATGCTCTTTGAAATATCGGGAAAAATATTTGGAGGACAGATGGAAGTGCTCTGCCATATCGGAAAGGGTGATTCTGTCTTTGTAGTGGATTCGGATATACTCCAGCATTTCCCGCTGCAGCTTCCCGGCTTCGTCGGTATCCGCCTGTACCAATGGGCAAACCCGCAGTACCTCCATCAGGAAACGCAGCATGAGAAGTCTGGTCTCCAGCTGATACATCGGGGCTTTTTGGTCGTTGATCTGCACCACGCTGTCCAGAAGCGCCAGATTCTCCGGGGTAAGAGCCGCTTCCGGAACTTTTGTGGTCAGCATCCGCTTGCCGGTCCGCAAAGGGAGGAACACGGTCTGCTCCAGCTCGTCCATGGATTGAAAGGATATCAGCTCCAAAGGGAACAGCAATGTATGGTAGCAAACCGTCCTGTCCTCTGAACCCATCAGATGCAATTGCCGGGGATTGACAATCACGACCTGTCCGCCGTTCAGGTCATAGACGGTCCCGCCCACATTGACCCACAGCTTCCCTGTCCGCACATAGATCACTTCCAGTTCATCATGCCAGTGAATCGGCACACGAAAGCTGTGGTGGATATTGGAAATGGTATAGTGGGAATAGGGATATTGGGGCGTACCATGGTTTTTGCTTTCCCGCAGCTGATAATTCATAAGGCCACATCCTTCCTGTGCTGCTCTCATTGTAACACAAAGTAGAAAAAGTGCAACTATTAGGTGAAATATGACAAGAAATATCCCAATGGAGAGGATATACTGAAAACAGCAATGATTAAGGAGTGAAAACTGTGCCCAGCGATAAGAAGCGCCTGCCTCAACTGTTTTTTCCAATCTTCTTTGAGGTCCTCTGTTCCATCCTTGCGGGTGTTGTGGATACCCTGATGCTTTCGACTGAAGGAGATCAGGCTGTGGGAGCCGTAGGGACCGCCAATACATATATCAGCATATTTGTGATCATGTTTTCCGTTATTTCCTCGGGTATGATCGCGGTGATGACACAGTACATCGGCGCGAAGCGACCGGGAGTAGCCCAGCAAGCCATGCGGTTGGGCCTGCTGTTCAATCTGGCCATCGGTGCTGTGATCAGTGGGGTGCTGTTCTGTTTTGCCGGGCCTATCCTGCAGATGATCGGTATTGCGGACCAGCTTTTGCAGCCCGCAAAGATCTATCTGCAAACAGTGGGCCTGTTCTGCGTCTGCAATGCCCTGGTCCCAATCTATTCCAGTTATCTGCGTTCCTTTGGCTGTACGGCCCCCACGCTGGCCGGCACCATCCTGGCAAACGTGCTCAATGTGGCGCTGAACAGCCTGTTCCTTTTTGTACTGGACTGGGGGGTCATGGGTGTGGCCCTTGCCACCGGAATATCCAGGCTGGTACATCTGCTTTGGGTATGGCTTGCCTCCCGGAGGCTGATCCGCCCGGTTACGGATGGGGCGCTCCCGAAGAACAGCGAGCTGTTCCGGAAGATCATACGCATCGGTCTTCCTGCCGCTATGGAAACTTCGCTTTATAATCTGGCGATCACCATTGTCATCAGCCTTTTGAACGGAATGGACGATACAGGCATGCAGGCCACTGCCCGGGCTTATGCCGTTCAGATCGCCAACTTTTCTGTCTGCGCCGGCGTGGCGCTGTCACAGGCCAATGCCATCATGGTAGGCTGGCGCATCGGCGCCGGGGAACTGGATGCCTGCGACCGGGATACCCGCAAGGTTGCTCTGCTGGGAATCGGTCTGGGCGTCGGCACCGCAGGATGCTTCGCGTTGTTTGCCCGCCCGATTATGGGGCTGTTTACTGACGATCCGGAAATGATCCGCCTGGTAAGCATACTGCTGATCGTGGATATTGCTTTGGAAGTCGGCCGCATGACCAATCTGGTTTTCGGAAATGCCCTGAAAACCAGCGGTGACGCGTTGTACCCCATGGTGATCGCCGTAGTCTTCGCCTTCCTCTGTGCGGCAGGCGGCACATGGTTCTTTGGCGTCTATCTGGGCTGGCTGGCGGTCGGTGCTTATGTTGCCATGGCGCTGGACGAATGTGTCCGGGCAGTGTTCATGTTCCTGCGATGGCACAAAGGTCACTGGAAAAACAACAATCTAATGTCAGCAAAGTGAGGGACCTACAATGAATTTGGCCGCAATCCGCCATGAGGCTACACAGGACTACTGTTTTTGCCTGGAGCCGGGAAAGTTCCTGTTCCG
>JAXJVC010000170.1:0-3150 GCA_036308745.1 Oscillospiraceae bacterium
AAGTTCTTGTTAAAATGGGTGAAAACCATTTTATAGCACCGAAGGTGCGTCAAGAACTCTATGAGACGGGCTTATGTTATTTTCTATTCCGAAAATAACATAAGCGACAGCGCCATAAGGCGATGTCTTCTTAATAAAACGGAACCGTTTTATTAAGAATGAGTATTACTTATCTTCTTTATCCTGCTTCTCCTTGCTCTTTTTTGAATATGATGAACCAAGGCAAAGGAATGTTGAACCAAGGCAAATCCAGATAACAGCCATAGAATTGCTGTTTCCACCAGCAAAGTTAATAATTGCAGATAAGTAGAATAATATTGCTGTTACATAGTACAGCGTAGAAGAAATTTTGATATCTTTCATTTAATACCTCGTCAAATTAAAGTTACCCAACAGCCTTGCCATTAACATTGTGGGGGCACACATTTTTTGGGGGTTATTTTCCGAATTTTTCCGCTGCGTTTTTCAGCATTTCCCGGATGGGGAGGTTATAGGGGCAGCGGTTTTCGCAGGCACCGCAGCCGATGCAGTCGGAGGCATGTTTCGGCATGGCGTTGTAGCGGTCCTTGGCCCAATCTGCCAGCCCATAACGGCTGAGGTAGCCCTCAAACAGGAATACGCCGGAGATGTTGATGCCTGCGGCGCAGGGCTGGCAGTAGTTGCAGCGGCGGCAGAACTGGGTACCCAATGCGCTGCGGATCTCCAGAATTTTTGCCTTTTCTTCCCCGGACAGGGGAGCGGTGTCCAGGACGGCGGCCAGATTTTGCGCCAGTTCGGATTCCTCTGCCATACCGGGAATCACCACGGTGACATCGGGGTTGGTGCAGATGTAGCGCAGGGCCAGAGTGGCATCCTCAATGGCGCCGCCGGCCAGGGGCTTCATGTCGATAAAGCCCACGTTTTTTTCGGTGCAGGCCTTCATCAGCTTTTCACCCTGGTTTTCCACGATGTTGTAGGGGAACATGATGGTCTCCACCCAGTCGTAGGACATGGCCTTTTCAAAGACCTCCACGGAGTGGGCGGTGACGCCAATGTGGCCGATTTTGTCCGCAGCCTTGGCTTCCAGCAGGGCTTCCAGTGCGCCGCCGGGGGCAGCAACCTGCTCCAGCTGGGGAAGCGTGGGGTTGTGGACCTGATAGAGGTCGATGTAATTTGTGCGCAGATTGGCAAGACTGATGTCGATATCCGCGGCCATGGCTTCTTTGGTACGGGACATACTCTTGGTTGCAATGACGAAATGCTCCCGGATGCCCTCCAGGGCTTCACCCAGGTAGCTTTCGCTGACGGTATAGCCCCGGGCGGTGTCGATGTAGTTGACCCCTGCCTCCAAAAGATTGTGCATCAGCACCTTAGTGCCGGCAGCGTCGATGCGCTGGATGGGAATGCCGCCGAAGCCCAGTCGGGAGATCTTCAGGCCGGTTTTGCCTAATACTCTGTATTCCATGATCGTTCCTCCATTTTTTTTCTTTATTATAGCGTAAAATGAATGGAAAAACAATATCGTATTGGCAGGAAAGACAGATCCTTGCTGTATCCGAACTCCATACGTCACCGTAGGGGCGGGTCAAGACCCTCCCCTACAGAGTTGGTATGCTAAAGAATAATTTATCGGTATATGGATGCGCTAAGGGCTGGCGTTTGTTGGCCCTGTTGTATGTCAGGTAAGGTTCAGCTTTCTGCTGGTCAGGTAGTGCATCAGGAAGTAGCCGCCTGCAACCAGAGCCGCGCTGACGATGCCCTGGATACCCATAAAGACGTAAGGCTGGTTGTTATTGAGGGCGTAGATGGATACCATGGAGGTCAGGAAGGAGACTACCATATGGATGCCGTAGTACACACCCACAGCTGCCAGGAGCTTATGCTTCTTGGCAATCAGGGCGCCGATGGTCACGGCCAGCATCAGCTGGATGATCTGGCGGAAGAAGGATGCCACACCGCTGAAGGCCATCAGAGCGAGAAGACCGGCATCTTCTGCCGCAGCCTGCTTCAGTACCGCAAGAATCTCGGGCCAGACCTGTTTCAATTCTTCCCACACGGCCACATCCGGCACAGCGGAGAGGGCAAGAAGGAAAATGAGAAGTACGGTAACTGCGGTCACAACGCCAACGATCAGAAGATTCAAAGTGGTATTGGTGATGCTGGACAGAAGCAGCTGGTGATTGGTCACCGGCAGAGTGAAGGTCAGGTACCCCTCGTCGGTGAAGCGGCTTTTGTAGAAGCGGTAGATCAGAAAGAAAATGGCGCTGGCGGCGCATATGGATATGGCGACGATGGCAGCGATCATAAGGAAGACGCACAGAATATCCGCCAACAGGGGAGCCTCCGAAGAGATGGTCATGGCGGCATCTTCCGCGGCGGTTTCGTTGGTGACCACCACGGACATATAATCATTCTCGGCCATGGAGATCATGCGCTGCAGGGACAGGCCCATGGTAAGACCGGAGACCAGAAGAATGGCGCACAGGATAGCAACAACGCCTCTTGTGGCCTGGAATTCATGCTTTAACAGTTTGGCAAACATTTGAATACCTCCCGGAAAAGTTCGTCCAGGGACTTGCCGGTTTCTTCCCGGACTTCGTCCGCGTTGCCGCTGCGGACAACCTTGCCCTGATACAGGAAAATAAATTCGTCCAGCACCCGCTCTACGTCAGAAATCAGGTGGGTGGAGATCAGCACGGTGGCATTGGGGTCATAGTTACTGATGATGGTGTTGAGGATGTAGTCCCGGGCAGCGGGATCAACGCCGCCGATGGGTTCATCCAGCAGATACAGCTTTGCCCGGCGGGACATGACCAGCACCAGCTGCACCTTTTCCTGGTTTCCCTTGGACAGGGCCCGGAAGCGGGTGTTGGGGTCGATGCCCAGCCCCTGGAGCATATGCTCCGCCCGGGAGCGGTCAAAGTCCGCGTAGAAGTCCTGGAAGAAATCCAGCTGCTCCCTAACCCGCATCTGCTTGCTGAAATAGGGCCTGTCAGGGAGGTAGGATACCAGTGCCTTGGTGGCAGCGCCTACGCTTTGGCCTTCGATGGTCAGACTGCCGGATGCCGGGGTCAGCAGGCCGGCGGTAAGTTTAATAAAGGTGGTCTTGCCGCTGCCGTTGGGGCCGAGCAGACCGATGATGCGGCCCTTGGGGAGCCGCAGGTCCAGATT
>JAXJVC010000171.1:0-3568 GCA_036308745.1 Oscillospiraceae bacterium
AGTGAGGAGTGAGGAGTGAGGAATGAGGAATGAGGAATTATGCTTACAGGTAATTCCTAACTCCTAATTTCTAACTCCTAATTTCTAACTCCTAATTCCTAACTCCTAATTTGTATTTTATCTTACCACAAAACCTTATCCTTGACAAGGACCTATCCCCCATGCTATGCTGTAGGGGAACTGAACAGTATCTTCAGGGCGGGGCGCAATTCCCCACCGGCGGTAAAGTCCGCGAGCGCAGCCGCGCTGAACCGGTTCGATCCCGGTACCGACAGTATAGTCTGGATGGAAGAAGATACCCATTGGCGCCGCCATTGTTTTCTACGCCCTGAGTGTATGCTCAGGGCGTATTTTGCTGCTTCGAGGTGACCGAAATGAAAGAATTATGGGTACAGATCCTGGACAATCTAAGCTTTGTGGTGGGCTGCATCGCCATCATCGCAGCCCTGGGCTTTGGCGCCCGGTTTACAGAGCGCTTCCTCCCGGAAAAGCGAAAGGTGACCGCCGCCCGGCGGGTGAGCATCATCGGCATCTGCGCCGCCATCGCCACGGTGCTCCATGTGCTGGACTTCCCCCTGCTGTTTCTGGCCCCGGAGTTTTATAAGCTGGACTTCTCCGAGCTGCCGGTGCTGCTGTGCGGTTTCTACCTGGGACCCAGTGCCACCGTGGCCTGCGAGGGTGTGAAAATCCTGCTGAAGCTACTGGTAAAAGGCACCTCCACCGCCTTTGTCGGTGACTTTGCCAACTTCGTAGTCGGCTGCAGCTTTGTCCTGCCCGCAACCATCTGGTACCACGCCCACAAGAGCCGCCACAGTGCTCTCATCGGCATGGTGCTTGGCACCCTGTCCATGGCTGTCCTGGGCAGTGCCTTTAACGCCGTTTACCTGCTGCCCAAATTCTCCCAGCTTTTCGGTCTGCCCCTGGACACCATCATCGCCATGGGTGCCAAGATCCACGCCGGTATCACCAATGTGACCACCTTCGTCATGCTCTGCGTGGCTCCCCTGAATCTGCTGAAGGGCACCGTAGTCTCCATTTTGACCATGCTGCTGTACAAACGGGTGGCAAAGCCCCTGTTCGGCATCCATAAATAAGATTGACCGGGACATCAAACTGATGCCCCGGTTTTCTATGCGCCCCAAATCCCTCAAATTCGGTGCCTGTGTCAACATTCTTGACACATTCCCCCAGGTAACTTATACTATAGGTGTATATTTTCTATAAAAGGAGAGATTATCCAATGGATGCCAAATATGATGCCCTGTTTACCCCCTGGAAAGTTGGCAATGTGGAGATCAAGAACCGCATCGTCCTGTGTCCCATGGGCGGCACTTCCCTGTTCGGCTGGTTCGAGCTGACCGGCTGCAAATTTGACAAGGAAGCCGCCAACTTCTTCCTGGAGCGGGCTAAGAACAACGTTGGTCTGATCATCCCCGGCATTGCTCCCCTGCGTGACACCTTCTGGGGCCGCTGGCTGTGGCAGAACCCCAAGATGTTCGAAGAGCTAAAGGAATTCATGGACGAGATCCATAAGACCGGTGCCAAGCTGTTCATCCAGCTCACCGCCGGCATGGGCCGCTCCTGGGCCATCACCGACCTGGTTGCCCCTCTGCACAAAAACAAGTTCACCCGTGCCATCATCAAGCCCGTCATCGACACCAACCACGAGCTGGCCAGCCCCAGTCCCCTGCCCTCCCGCTGGGACCCGGAGATCACCACCCCTGAAATGACCATCGAGCAGATCCACGAGATCATCGAGGCCTTTGCCAAGACCGCGAAGCTCTGCAAGGATGCCGGTGTTGACGGCGTGGAAGTCCACGCAGTCCACGAGGGCTACCTGCTGGACCAGTTCACCATGGAGTGGACCAACAAGCGCACCGACGAATACGGCGGCTCCTTTGAAAACCGCTACCGCTTCCCTGTGGAAGTGGTCCAGGCCATCAAGAAAGCCTGCGGTGATGACTTCCCCGTGTCCCTGCGCTACAGCGTGGAATCCAAGGTCAAGGACTTCCGGGTGGGCGCCGTCCCCGGCGAAGATTATGTAGAAGTGGGCCGGAACATGGCGGAATCCGAAAAAGCCGCCAAGTACCTGCAGGATGCGGGCTACGATATGCTGAACGCCGACAACGGTACTTACGATTCCTGGTACTGGTCCCATCCCCCCATGTATATGCCCCAGAACTGCAACCTGGAGGATGTGTCCCACATCAAGAAGTTCGTGGATATCCCCGTGGTCTGCGCCGGCCGTATGGAGCCGGACGTAGGCGCCCAGGCAGTTGCCGACGGCCGCATCGATGCCGTGGGCATCGCCCGCCAGTTCCTGGCCGACGCCGAATGGATCACCAAAATGATCGAGGAGCGCACCGAGGACATCCGTCCCTGCATCTGCTGCCACAACGGCTGCTTCAACTTCTGCCATTTCAAGGGCCACGCCAATGCCCAGGAGCTGACGGACACCATGGGTCTGGCCCGCTGCGCCATCAATCCTCCCACCATGCAGTCCAAAAAATATAAGCTGAAGCCCGCAAAGAAGGTCAAAACCATCGCCGTTATCGGCGGCGGCATCGGCGGCATGGAAGCCGCCCTGGTGCTGGCCAAGCGGGGCCACAAGGTCACCCTGTACGAAAAGGCCAACGAGCTGGGCGGTGCCTTCATTGCCGCAGCCGCTCCCTCCTTTAAGGAAAAGGACCGGGACCTGATCGCCTGGTACAAGCGGGAGCTGACCAAGTACCCCATCGAGGTGAAGCTGAACGCCGAAGTCACCGGCATCGACAGCATCCAGGCCGATGAGATCATCATCGCCACCGGCGCAGTCGCCAACCGGATCCCCGTCCCCGGCATCGACAATGGCATCCAGGCCATTGATTTCCTCCGGGGCCGCAGAGAAGTGGGCCAGAACGTGGTCATCGTGGGTGGCGGTCTCACCGGCTGTGAAATTGCCTATGAGCTGTACCTCCAGGGCAAGAATCCCACCATCGTGGAAATGAAGGACGATCTGATTGCCATGAAGGGCGTGTGCCTTGCCAACTCCAGCTACCTGCGGGACTTCTTCAACGCCAACAAGGTCCCCGTCCACCTGGAGACCAAGCTGTGTGAAGTGCTGTCCGACGGTGTCCTGGTGTCCGACAAGAACGGCACCCAATATAAGATCGAAGCCGACTCCGTCATCCTCTCCACCGGCTACAAGCCCAACCCCCTGGCAGAAAAGGCCAAGAACGTCCACATCATCGGCGATGCCAGCCAGGTAGGCAACCTGCGCACCGTTATCTGGCAGGCCTGGGATGTCTGCATGAAGCTGTAAACAATGCAAAATTCAGAATGCATCGTGCAGAATGATGATATTTTTTGTAAATGAACAAATCATCTCAAATCCATCCGCGAAGCGGATCCCTCAATTCTGCATTTTGCACGCTACACTCTGCATTTTCCTTACAAGCAGGCGTGTAAATACCAATCTAGCACATTCAAAAGGAGCAAAACTATGAATCTTACACCTGAACAGCAGGCCATCCTTGACGGTGCCAAGGGAGAGACCATGGCCAAGGTCATGAAGACCCTGGTGATGTAC